>JAYVYH010000057.1:0-17829 GCA_043784385.1 Caulobacteraceae bacterium
GCAAGCACAATGCCCGTGCCACCGGTAGCCGAGGTGGCCCCGTGGACTTCGTTGGCGCCGGTGAGAACCAGAGTCGCCGTGCCAGCGGCCGACGCGCCCAAGGTCAGGCCCGAGCCCCCGGCGCCGCCGGTGGCGGACGCCGTCGCATTGACCACCGTGCTCAGCGTCGTGCTGCTGTTGTCATTGAAAGTGAGGCTGGACAGGCCGGTCCCACCCTTGCCGCCAGCGGCGAGGTTGCCGATGCTGTCACCTCCAGCGCCGCCGACATCGGTCTGCGACAAGGTTAGCGCGCCGCTGTTGGTGTAGCCGCTGACCATGTTGATCGAACTGCTGGTCGCCCCGGCGCCACCGCCGGCGCCAGACAAGCCCGCGCCACCCGCGCCACCCGTCTGGCTCATGATCGCCGTCGCGGCGGCGCCGGCGGTCGACTCACCAGCGGCCGCCATGGAAGGACTGAGCGTGCCGCCGACACCGCCGCCGGCGCCGCCGACCTTGCCGGCGCCGTAGCTCGCGCCGCCGTCGCCCGCCGTGGCGGTGCTGGTCGCGCTGGCGAAGGCAAAGCTATTGTAACTGGTGCTTCTGGCGGAAGCGAAACCGCCGGCGCCGCCCTTGGCGCCGTTCGTGCTCAGTTCGCCCGTTAACAAGTGACCCGGAAGACCGCTGGCCCCGCCCGCGCCGCCCGTGCCGATGGCGATGGCGCCTTTGGTGGTGGTGGCTGTCGCGGTTGCATAGGCGTTGCCGCCCGGCGAGCCCGCTCCAGCCGTTCCGGGAGCCCAATAGACGCCGTTGACATCGTATCCAGCATCGGCGCCGTTGCCGCCGTAACCGCCCTTGCCGCCGGTTGCTATCGCGCCGGTTACCACCGCCTGCGTCGAAATATTACGAACACTGGCGAAGGCCACCGCAGTGCCTCCGCCGAGGCCGCCACGGCCAGCCGCGCCGAGTGTCGCGCCATCCCAGCCATTCGGACCGTCAGAACCAACTACAGAGATCATAATATCCTCCGATCAGGGCTAATTAACAATGTTTGTCATTGTAGTTTTACCTACGTGTTTTTATCAACCCATCAAAAAGTAACATTTATTTATAATTATCCGCGATACACATCAAAAAGTAACATTTATTTATAATTATTCTCAATACATACTAAAAAATATTATTTATTTACAATTAATCATAATAAAACTGTGTTTAGTCGCCGCAATTGGCATCGAAGAATCGAAGGGGGTGGAATTCCCGCACGGGGTCGAATGGCCTAGAAGGCCCCGATGACCGACGAACCCGTTCAAATCATTGCCCGAGGCGCTCGAAGCGAAGCGGAGTCCGCCGCGACGGCCATGGATGGCGATCGAGATCTTGAAGCGGTTACCTATTCCATCATCGAAGAGGATGAGGCGGGTGGTGTGTGGCGCATCGACGCCTTCCCCACCTCGGCGCAGGAAACCGACGCGCTGCGCATCCATCTGGGCCGCTATGAGCGGCTGAAGGTCACCGTGGAAAAACTGGCGGACGCCGATTGGCTGGCGATGGCGCTGTCCGGGCTACCGCCAGTTCGGGCGGGTCGGTTTTTCATCTTCGGAATGCACGACCGGGGACGCACGCCCGTCAATTCGGTCAACCTGCGGATCGAGGCCGGAGCGGCCTTCGGCACCGGTCATCACGGCACTACAGTAGGTTGCCTGCTGGCCTACGACGCGCTGCTGAAGCGCTCCCGGTTTCCGAAAGTGCTGGACGTGGGCGCGGGCACCGGGGTTCTGGCCATCGCCGCCGCGCGGACGGGATCACACGTGACGGTAGGGACCGATATCGACCGTGTCTCGGTGCGGATCGCGCGAGAAAACGCCAAGGTGAATCACGCTACCAGCCGTTTCGTCTACGCAAACGGTTTGGCTCACCGGACGGTCAGCGCCGACGCCCCCTACGATCTGGTGTTCGCCAACATCCTGGCTCGGCCGCTCGCATGGTTGTCACGGGATATCCGCATGGCGTTGAAGCCGGGCGGCGTGGCTATCCTCTCGGGCCTTCTGCGATCCCAGGCGCGCTTCGTGCTGGCGGCCTATCGCTCGAAGGGCTTCCGCCTGGAACGACGCATCGGCCGTGACGCGTGGGCGACGCTCATTTTGCGCCGGGCCTGAGCGCCAAAGGCGAAGTCCTTTGCGCAGTGGCGCCAAGCGTCCTAAGTGCTCAGCCATGCGCCAGACCTTCGAAGACTCCGCTCATCCTTCCTTTGGACCGCTTCATGCGCCGCTGATCCGCGAGGCCATGGCACGGCAGGCGCTGGACGGGTTTCTGGTTCCCCACGAAGATGAGCACCAGAACGAGTATCTACCCGCCGCCAACGACCGCCTGGCATGGGCCACCGGCTTCACTGGCTCGGCCGGGGCGGCGGTGATCCTGAAGGACTCGGCGGCGGTATTCGTTGACGGCCGCTATGCGATCCAGGTGCGCGATCAGGTGGATCAATCGGTGTTCGAGATTCGCGATCTGGTCGAAGGCGGCGTGCCGGCCTACCTGAGCGAGGCGGCGAAGCCTGGCTGGACGATCGGCTATGACGCGCGCCTGCACAGTCCCGACGCCCTGGACCGCCTGCGCGACGCGGCGAGCAAGGCGGGCGCCACCCTGAAGCCTGTCGAGGCCAACCCGCTGGACGCCGCATGGGGCAAGGCGCGTCCGTCTCAGCCCAAAGCCCCGATCGTGCCGCACCCGTTGCAATACGCCGGCGAGGAGTCCTCGGCCAAGCGCGCCAGAATCGGCGTCAATCTGGCAACCCAGGGCGCTGAGGCCGTCGTGCTTACGGCTCCCGCCTCCCTGGCCTGGCTGTTCAACATTCGCGGCGGTGATGTGATCCGCACGCCACTGCCACTTGGCCAAGCGATTCTGAATGCCGACGGAACGGCTCGGCTATTTCTGGACCCGGACAAGATCACCGAAGATCTTCCGGGGTGGCTCGGTAATGAGGTACGGCTTGAAACGCCCGAAGATCTGCACGCGGCTCTCATCGACCTGAAGGGTCGCAAGGTTCTGGTGGACTCGGCCATGTCGTCAGCCTGGTATTTCGAAGCGCTGTCATCGGCAGGCGCCGAGGTGCTGCCCGGCCCCGATCCAACCGCCCTGCCCCGGGCTTGCAAGAACTCCGTCGAAATCGATGGGACCCGGCGCGCCCACGCCCGGGACGGCGCCGCGCTAACTCAGTTCCTCCACTGGCTGGGGACGGAAGGCCAGACGAGCTTGCCCGACGAGCTTGAGGCCGTCATCCGCCTGGAGGCCTTCCGCGAGGCCACCGGCGCGTTGAAGGACCTCTCGTTCGACACCATCGCCGGCGCCACCGCCAATGGCGCCATCTGCCACTATCACCCTACTCGCCGCCTCAACCGGCGCACGGAAGCCGGCTCACTGCTGCTGATCGACTCCGGCGGCCAGTATCTGGACGGCACCACCGACGTCACCCGCACCGTGGCCATGGGCGAGCCCTCGGCGGAGATGGCCGAACGCTTCACCCTGGTGCTCAAGGGCCACCTTGCCCTGGCACGGGTCCGATTCCCGGTGGGGACGACAGGGCCGGCCCTTGACGCCCTGGCGCGCCTGCCGCTGTGGATGGCAGGGCTCGACTATGACCATGGCACCGGCCATGGCGTCGGGTCTTATCTTGGGGTCCACGAGGGTCCGCACCGGATCGCCAAGGTGCAGAACACCGTCGCCCTGCGCCCGGGTATGATCGTCTCCAACGAGCCCGGATTCTATAAAGAGGGCTCCTACGGCATCCGCATCGAGAACCTGCAGTTCGTCACCGAGGCTGCGCCGATACCCGGCGGCGAACGCCCCATGTTGGGCTTCGAAACCCTGACCCTGGCGCCAATCGACCGGCGCCTGATCGTTAAAACGATGCTGAGCGAAGAGGAACGCTTGCAGTTGGACCTCTATCACGCACGGGTAATGGAAGTTGTCGGGCCGATGGTGCCCGGGGATGTGCGAGCTTGGCTCGAAACAGTCTGCGCGGCTATTTGAGCGGGCGACTCAGGAAATCAGCGCCAACCACTCCTCCTCGGTTAGCACCTTTAACCCCAGTTCCGCCGCCGTCTTAAGCTTAGACCCCGCCCCAGGTCCGGCCACCACGATGTCGGTCTTTTTCGAGACCGATGAGGCGACCTTGGCGCCGAGAGACTCGGCCTTGACCTTCGCCTCGTCACGGGTCATGCGCTCCAGGGCACCGGTGAACACTACCGTCTTGCCCGCCACGGGCGTATCGGATTTGGGCTTTTCAGCTTCGCGAATGGTCAGTTCCGCCTTCAGGGCCTGGACGATGCGGCGGTTGTGGTCCTCGCCGAAATAGGCGGCGGTGGCCTCGATCACCGCGGCCCCCACCTGATCGAAGGCGTCCAGTTCCTCCATGGCTTCCGGATCGCGGGCGGCGACCTTGTCCATGGCCGCCAGGAACGTCTCCACGTCGCCGTAGCCTCTGGCCATCACCAGGGCGGTGGTTTCGCCGACGTGACGAATACCGAGGGCGAAGATGAAGCGATCCAGACCGATTGTCCGGCGGGTCTCGATGGCAACCTTGAGGTTACGCACCGAGGTCACGCCGAAGCCCTCGCGCCCGCGTAACGCGTCCAGGATGGTTTCGTTGCGGGCGAGACGGAAGATATCAGCCGGCTCGCCGAGCCAGCCTTCTTCCATAAAGGCCGTCAGCTGCTTCACCCCCAGGCCCTCGATATCGAAGGCCCGCCTGGAGACGAAATGCCTGAGGTGTTCGATCCGCTGGAACGGACAGGCGAACTCGCCCGTACACCGCCGCACCACCGTCTCGACACCGGCTGTCGTGGTCTCCCGGGCCAAAGGGGTCTGGAGCGGGCAAGGGCAATGCGTGGGATAGATGAAGGGCTTGGCGTCGGCAGGGCGCTCGTCCAACACCACTTCGACGATCTGGGGGATCACATCGCCCGCCCGCTGCACGACCACCGTGTCGCCAATGCGAACATCCTTGCGAGCGATTTCGTCGGCGTTGTGCAGCGTTGCGTTGACCACCACCACGCCGCCGACGCTTACGGGTTTCAGCCTAGCGACAGGCGTCACCGCGCCGGTTCGGCCCACCTGGATGTCTATGGCCTCCAGGATCGTGCGGGCGCGTTCGGCAGGAAACTTTCGCGCCACCGCCCAGCGCGGCGAGCGGGAGACGAAACCCAGCCGCTCCTGCCAATCCAGTCGGTCGATCTTGTAGACCACCCCATCGATATCGAAACCGAGGTGGGGCCGGGCCGTCTCCAGGGCCGTATAGGCCTCAAGCAATCCCGCCACACCTAGTTCCCTCCGGGCCTGGGGGGTTACCGAAAAGCCCCAGGCGCGAAGCGTCGCCAGGGCCTCCCATTGGCTCTCGGCGAAGGGCGCGCTGATTTCGCCCCAGGCATAGGCGAAGAAGCGCAGCGGCCGGGCCGCGGTGATGGTCGGATCGATCTGGCGCAGGGACCCCGAGGCGGCGTTGCGCGGATTGGCGTAGGTCTTGTCGCCGGCCGCGGCCGCCGCGGCGTTCAAGGCGGCAAACTCGGCGTGGCCGAGATAGACCTCGCCGCGAACCTCGATCAGTCTCGGCCACCCGGTCCCCGTCAGGCGATGCGGCACTTCCGACAGGGTACGGATGTTGGCGGTGATGTCCTCGCCCACGCGCCCGTCGCCACGGGTCGCACCCCTGACAAGCACGCCATCTTCATAGCGCAATGAAGCGGACAGGCCGTCGATCTTGGGCTCGGCCGTGTAGGCAACCACATCGTCGCCAAGACGCAGGAATCGGCGAACGCGGGCGTCGAACTCGACCGCGTCCTCGTCGGAAAAAGCGTTGTCCAAGGACAGCATCGGCACGCCATGGGTGACGGGCGCAAAACTCTCCGATCGCTTCGCGCCGATGGCCAGGGATGGCGAGTTTTCACGGACCAAGTGTGGGAACCGCGCCTCGATGGCGCCGTTCCGCCGTTTCAACGCGTCATACCCGGCGTCAGAGATCGCCGGCGACTGATCCACATAATACCGCAGGTCATGGGCGGCCAGCTCATCGGCCAGCCTGGTAAGTTCCTCCAGCGCGGCGGCCTCGTCCAGCGCCTCAACCGTTGGCGTCGGATCAGGCATGCATCAGGGCTCGCGCCGCCGCCCGGGCGGCGTCGGTGATCTCGGCTCCCGACAGCATCCGGGCGATCTCTTCTTCACGGGCGTCGGGAGAGAGCACATCCACCGCGGCGCGCATTTTGCCCCCAGCGCCGGCCTTGCGCACGCGCCAATGCGCGTCACTCTTAGCGGCGACCTGCGGGCTGTGCGTTACGACCAGGACCTGCGCCCCGACCGAAAGCCGCTTCAAGCGAAGACCAACGGCGTCGGCGACCGCGCCGCCCACGCCCTGATCGACTTCGTCAAAAATCATCAGCGGTTGCGGCGCCAACCCTCGGGCGGCCAGAGAGGCTTTCACGGCCAGGGCGAAGCGGGCCAGTTCCCCGCCCGAAGCAATGACGCCCAGGCCCTGGAACGGCGCCCCGGGCAACGTAGAAATCTGGAACTCCACGCGGTCGGCGCCGGAAGGGCCGGATCGTTCTTCATCAAGCGCGTCGACCGCGACCCGGAATCGAGCCTTGTCCAGCTTGAGCGGCGCAAGTTCGCGCTGCACCGCGCCGCCCAGCCGATCACCGGCCGCACGGCGTGCAGCCGACAAGGCGCCGGCGGCCGAGCGATAGGATTCGCCCGCGGCGGTAGTCCGGGCTTCCGCCGCCGCCACTGCCTGATCGGCATTTTCCATCGCCATGAGCCGTTGTGCGATGCTCGCTCGGGCGCGGGGCAGATCATCGGCGTCGACGCCCAGTTTGCGCGCCATGGCCCTCAAGGCGAATAGCCGTTCCTCGGCCCGTTCCAGTCTTTCCGGTTCGAAATCGAAAGCAGCGGCGGCCGCGTCGATGGCGGCGGACGCTTCCGCCGCCTCGATCAGGGTCCGATCCACCGCGTCGGTCGCCAGGGTGATAAGCCGGACGACAGGATCCTGCTCGCTCACGCCCGCCGCCAGGGCTCGCTGGCGGGCCCGTTCCAACGCCCGGAAGCCCTGGCCCAGGCTGCCGGTGAGAGTCTCGCCGTCAATGTGATCACGCGCCTGGGCGATATCGGCCAGGGTCTTTTCGGCGCCGCCCAGGAGGGCGCGTTCATCCGTGAGGCTCCGCGCCTCTCCCTCTGAAGGAGAAAGTCTGTCGAGCTCAGCCAGTTGCGCGCCCAGTTCATCGGCCTCGGCCGTGAGCCGGTCGCGTTCGGATGTAACAAGCCGCGCCCGCTCGCGCGCGGCCCGCCAGGCGCTCCAGGCAGCCATACAGGTTGCGGCGGCCGAATCAACACCACCATAGCGATCCAGAATGGCAAGATGGTTCCGGGCATCCAACAGCCCCACGGTCTCGTGCTGGCCATGTACTTCGATCAACAGAGCGCCGAGTTCACGCAGGACGCCGACGCCGGTGGGTTGATCATTGACGAAAGCCCGTGATCGTCCGTCGGCGCCGAGCACCCGCCGAAGCACCAAATCCTCGTCCCGAGCGTAAGCCAGACCCTTTTCATCAAGATACGCCCAGACTGGATCGCCAGGACCTGGCGCGAATATGGCCGTGGCCACTGCCTGCTGGGCTCCATGACGGACTAGCGAAGCGTCGGCCCGGGCGCCCGCGGCTAGTCCGAGCGCGTCGAGAATAATCGACTTCCCCGCGCCGGTCTCTCCGGTCAGGGCCGTCAAACCCATCGCGAACGAGAGGTCGAGGCTCTCGATAAGCACGATATCCCGGATGGCCAAGCCGATCAGCATGGACGCTAGGATGACCGAGAATCTGTCCTGATCAAAGTCCCAGAACGCCGTGGATCAGGTCGTTCCTTTTGGCGGGTTTGGTCTTGCCAGCGGCGGACGCCTTGGCCGACCCGTCAGTTTGCGCGACCTGTCCGGCGGCGGGTTCATCCACCGGTGGCGGGCCGATCTCCGGCGCGTTCTTGCGGTGCGGCAAGAAAGGCAGCCTCGGCAAGAAAGCCCCGCTGCCGACTGGGGTCGCGGTCGGCCGCAGACCTTTTGACGTCAGCAGATTGTAGGCGTCGCGATACCAGATATCGCCTGGATAGTTGTATCCCAGGACCGCGCCGTTCTTCTTGGCCTCTTCCTGCAGACCAATCGTCAGATACGCTTCCACGAGACGGTAGAGGGCTTCAGGCGCATGGGATGTAGTCTGATAGCGCGCGACCACGTTGCGGAAGCGGCCAATGGCGGCGATCGGGTAGCCACTGCGCAGATAATATCGACCGATGGTCATTTCCTTCCCGGCCAGCTGGTCCTGCACCATGTCCAGCTTAAGGCGGGCGTCGACGGAATATTCCGTTTTGGGATAGCGCTTCATGATCTCGGCGAGGGCGAGTTGCGCCTGTTCGGTCGAGGCCTGGTCGCGGCCCACGTCGACGATCTGCTCGAAATAACATATCGCCTTCAAATAGTAGGCGTAGGCCGTGGCGGCGTTGCCGGGATAAAGTGTGATGAAGCGATCCGCGTCAGCGATCGCCTCGGCATAGTTGTTGGCTTCGTAGTGAGCGTAGGCTGTCATCAGGATCGACCGACGGGACCACTCCGAATAGGGGTGCTGGCGTTCCACCTCTCGGAAATAGTTTACTGCGTCAGCCCACTGGTGGCGGTCGAGATAGCTGGCTCCCACCGAAAACAGCAATTCGACGGGCCGCTCTTGATAAGCAAGCGTCGGTGTTTTCTTCTTGAATGTCGAACAGCTAGAGACGGCGATGGCGACGACGGCGACAATCGCTAACGTCACAGCGTTTCTGAGCCAGGGTTTGGACTGCACGTATAGATACCTCAAAGCGTGAAGGCGTCCCGCGCCGACCCGCCGGGGTTCTACACCAGCCATCGGGGTGCGCCAATGATCAGACGGCGCGCGCGAGAGCCAGGGAGACCGACGCGCGACGCCAGGCGGACGGGCGCGCCAGGACGGCGCGGGTCAAGGCGTTGTTCAGGGTATGTCCAGCATAGCGGCCCTCATATCGGCCTATCAGGGGCGCGCCCAAAAGATAGAGATCGCCAATAGCGTCCAACGCTTTGTGCCGGACGAATTCATCGGTCCTGCGCAACCCCAGCGGGTTGAGTACCGAGCCGCCATCGATAACCACGACGTTATCCATCGACCCCCCTCGCGCGAGGCCAGCCGCGCGAAGAGCCTCCACCTCGTGGAGAAACCCAAAAGTCCGGCAGTCGGCGAGCTCACGGCGAAACACCAACTCATTCAGGTTCAGGTCGATTCGCTGACGCCCGATGGCCGATGTCGCGAAATCGATTTCGAAAGCGACCTGAAAGTCGTCGGCCGGCAGCAGCGCCGCCCGTTTGTCGCCATCACTGACTACAATCGGTTCGAGGATTTCAATGTAGTCTCGCGTCGCGGCCTGGGGGCGACGGCCGGCACGATCGATCAGTTGGACAAAAGGCTCGCACGAACCGTCCATGATTGGCGTCTCGGGGCCGTCGATCAAGACCACCGCATTGTCCACCCCGAGGCCGCAGAACACCGCCATCAGATGTTCAATCGTCGAAACAGTGACGCCCGACTCATTTCCGATCACCGTGCCGAGCCTAGTTTCGCAGACGGCGTCCGCACGGGCGTATATCGTAGCGTCACGATCAAACACATCGGTGCGCGTGAAGCGGATACCGGAACTGATCGCAGCCGGCGAAACTGTCACCGAGACTTTGGCGCCAGTATGCACGCCAATGCCCGCGAATTGCACCGGCGCGTTCAAAGTATGCTGCATAGGGCTCGACAACGACGAATTCCTGTCTGCGGCGCGCCGCCCACGCCAAAGTTAATCGAGACCCGATCCAGACCCCACCGACGGGTTAGGTCGACCCGCCAAATACCGCAACACAACTCCTGTTTCCCAGTGTATCCGCACGATCAGTTCGCCAAGCGGCGGAGGAACGATGGAATTTCCAGTTCCTTCGCACCATCGATTTCCTGATCTTCGAGCGCGTCCGCCGCAGGTTGCGCGCCCGAACCGCCCCGGGCCGACGAAGGGTTCACGGCTTGCCGCCCCCTTCCAAACAGGCTGAGAAATCCAGACTTCTGGCGGCGATCATCAGCATAGATCGTTGGTGCGAACAGAGGTTCGTCGGTGGCCTCGGCCGCCATGGGGTCGACGATACGCTTAATGAGTGGCGCCGCGGGAGCGGCTGGACGAGGCGCCAGGGGGGCCTCGAAAAGCATGACGGCCTCCTTCAGCCCAGCCTCGGCTACGACGACAAGTTCCGGCTCAGGCGACGATAACACGCTGGCCATAGCCAAAATACGCTCCGGTTCGTGGGCCGGAGCGGGATGGGCCTCGGCGACGATGGTGTCCAGCACGTTCGGCTTCGCAATCCGCGAACGCGGGGTCTCATAGCTTTCGGTGGCGGCGATGGAGGACCCATCCATGCCGGTGGCCACGACCGAAACACGAACCACGCCTTCAAGGCTCTTGTCGAACGCCGCGCCGAAAATGATGTTGGCGTCGGGGTCAACTTGGCCAGAAATGGCGTTTGCCGCCTCGTCTACTTCAAGCAACGTCATGTCCAGGCCGCCGGTGATGTTAACCAGCACGGCCTTTGCGCCTTTGAGCGTCACTTCGTCGAGGAGCGGGTTCTGGATGGCGTTCTCGGCCGCCATCAGCGCCCTGCCTTCGCCAGAGGCTTCGCCGGTGCCCATCATCGCCTTGCCCATTTCCGTCATCACGGTACGGACATCAGCAAAGTCCAGATTGATCAGGCCGGGCAGGACCATCAGGTCGGTGATCGAGCGCACGCCCGAGTGTAGCACCTGATCGGCCATAGCGAAGGCCTGTGAGAAGGTCGTCCGCTCATTGGCGACCCGAAACAGATTCTGGTTGGGAATGACGATCAAGGTATCGACATAGCGCTGCAGTTCGCCGATTCCGGCGTCGGCTAGGCGCATGCGATGACGGCCCTCGAAATGGAAAGGCTTGGTGACCACGCCCACCGTCAGGATGCCGCGCTCGCGGGCGCACTTGGCAATTATGGGACCCGCGCCCGTGCCGGTGCCGCCACCCATGCCCGCAGTGATGAACACCATATGGGCCCCGTCGAGATATTCGCCGATCTCGGCCGCCGATTCCTCCGCGGCAGACATCCCCACTTCCGGATGGGCGCCAGCGCCCAAGCCCTGGGTGACATTGACGCCGAGCTGAATTCGCCTGTCCGTCTTGGAGAATGCGAGTTGCTGCGAGTCGGTGTTGGCGACCACGAATTCGACACCCTCAAGCCCGGCGTCGATCATGTTGTTGACCGCGTTACCACCGGCCCCACCGACTCCGAACACCACGATCCGCGGCTTCAATTCCTTGGTTTGAGGAGCAAAAACCTTGAATGTCATGTCAACTACGCGGCCTCCGTTTTACGTGATTTCTAAAGCCCCTGCCCACCCTCAGGTCGCCTTGATGGATGCACTGACTGAGCAACCACGATCCTTAAACTTCGGTTAACCGCATAAGCTGAGTCGGCCTTCCGTCGATCCGTGTTGATCGTCCTTGGGCGGAAAAATCATCAACCACGACAATCTATAAATTTTCACGCAGCCAGGCGGCGGCCTTGACCATGATGTTGGCGTTGGGGTCGACCGGCGGGCGGCGACGCGTGGCGCTAGTTTTATGACAATCCGCCAGCTCACCAGGGCCAAAGGCCGCCCGTTGGAGAACCCCGGCCGCCGCGCAGAAGCCAGGCCCGGCCGCGGCGGCGGCCAGATGCGGTATCCGTCCGGGGCGTCCAAGGCGGACATTGCGATCAAAGATACGCGTGGCGACCTCACGAACCCCGGCGAGCTGGCTCGCGCCTCCGATCAACACCACGCCAGCCCCGAGTTCCAGCGCCCCTGATTCGCGCAGACGATCCTTGATGATCTCAAGTGTTTCTTCAACCCGGGGTGCGATGATGCCCTTGAGCATTGATCGCGGCGCCGTGACGGGGCCGGCGCCCGGATCATCGCCTCTGGGCGGGGCTTCGATCATCTCCCGATCCTCGTTGGCCGACGCGATGGCCGACCCATGTAGGGTCTTGATACGCTCCGCCCCGACCAACGATGTGGTCAGGCCCTGAGCCACATCCTTTGTCACATGCGCGCCGCCGACGGGCAGGCTGTCGATGTGGACCAGCACCCCACCGGCAAAAACAGCCACCGAGGTAGACCCGCCGCCCATGTCGATGCAGATGGAGCCAAGCTCGATCTCGTCCGGCTCCAAAGCCGCCAGCGCAGAGGCATACGGGGCCGCGACCACGCCGTCGAACTGGAGATGAGCCCGCTCAACACAGTGGGCGATAGTTTGGTAGACACCTTCGTTCATGGAGACTGCCAGCATCTCCAGACCGATCGAGCGACCCGACATGCCGCCCGGATCCCGGACATTGCGCTGGCCGTCGACGGTCCAGGCGATCGGCCGCATATGGATGATTTTGCGCCGATTGAGCTTCAAGGTTGCCATCGCCTGAGCGATGGCGCGAGCCTGATCCGCCTGGGTGATTGATCGGCTGTTGACGACGATCTTGGCGGACACGCGGTGGCTGGCCATCTGACCACAGGTCGTGACGACGGTAACGCCGTGCACTTCCACCCCGGCCATGGCCTCGGCGCGTTCGACGGCTTGCCCGATGGCCCTTGACGCCTCGCTGACGTCGACGATCGCGCCGCCGCGCACGCCCCGCGACTGAACATAGCCCACGCCGGCGGTGGTCAAGGTGCGCTCGCCCCGCCGGATCCCATCGGACTTGAGAACGAAACAGGCGATCTTGGTCTCGCCAAGGTCCACCGCCGCGATCACCGGCGAGCGCCCCAGATTAAGCTTCAACCCGTCCCGCCCATCGCGACGTCCGGCGCCGGACGTCGCGCTTCGTTCCATAACTGCCTGCATCACCTAAACCCCATGAGAATCAACCCGAGGCTGCCCGCCTCGTGGTCGCACCACCGTCAGACCGGGATTGCGCAGATCGATACGCGCAAACCCCAGATCCAGAATCCGAGAAGCCCGGTCGAGACGGTCCAGGCGCGCCAACGCCCCCTTCTCGTCCCCGGCGCCGAGCTGGACCACGCCGCCATCCTTAAGCAGCAGGTCCCAGCGCCTCTGGTCCACCCGTCTGATCGCCCGCAGATGCCCGGCCAGTCGCGGTCGCTGCGTCACCATCGGCAAAAGACTGAACGCACAGTCGCTGGCGCCGTCACCGACGATCAAGGGCAAGGCTTTGAACTGATCCGGCCGGACACTGGCCACCACATGTCCATCGGAGACGACCACGTCCCGGCGGCCTCCATGCTGCCAGATGGCCATCAGCGGCCGTTCATCGACGGCTATCACCAGAGTATCGGGCAGCAGCCGAATGACCCGGGCCCGCTGCACCCAGCCGACAGCTTCGACGCGGGCGCGGATCGCGTTCAAATCAAGGCCCCAGATGGGGTCTCCGGGCCTGATCGCCGCCGCCTGGAGGATCTCTTCCCGCGACGCCGCGGAGGCGCCTTGCAGATGGACGGAACCCACCTGAAAACCGAGAGTCGCGAAGCGCCCCTGGATCATCGGTCGGGTCAGGGCGACAAGCCGTGACGCACCATCCGCCACCCGATCAGCAGCGCCAATGGCCTGGGCGCCACGGCCACCAGTCGCCAGCGCCGCGACAAGTATCAGAACCAGGAGCAAGGCCGCCACGGCGCCCGCCATCGGGACCGTCAGCCCCACCTCGCGGGCTGCCTTCAGTTTCGAGGACGCCGGAACGATTAATGCAGGCGCGCGCGGACGGGTCCGATCCGCCGGTGAAGCCACCCGCGGCCGGGACCTGATCTGCCTGTCACCGAGCGGCGCCGCGGGCATGGCCGTCCTCCGTGATCCAAAGAACCAAATCGTCGAAACCAATGCCGGCATGCGCCGCCTGCTCGGGCGCGAGCGAAGTGGCCGTCATCCCTGGCTGGGTATTGACCTCCAACAGGACCAGAAGTGCGTTAACGTCGTCATAACGAAAATCACTTCTGGTCAGTCCCCGGCAGCCAAGAGCGGCATGAGCGGCGACGGCCTGAGCCCGGGCCTCGGCGGCCACGCCCGGCGGTATGCGCGCGGGCAGGATGTGGATAGAGCCGCCCTCGCCATATTTGGCGTCATAGTCATAGAAACCGGTCCGCGCCTCGATCTCCGTCACGCCCAGAGCGTCGCCCCCCATCACCGCCACGGCCAGCTCGAGACCGGGCACATAGGGCTCGACCATGACATCGTCCCCGAACGCCCAGTCCGCGGCCAGAAGCTCGACCGGCGGCGAATTAGCGGCCTCGAACACCCTGAAAACACCGACGGAAGACCCCTGGGCATTTGGCTTGACCACATAAGGCGGAGGCAGCACGTGCCGGCTGCCCGCCTCCAGCCGGCCATGGAGCCCGCCGCCAGGGACAACCACCCCGGCCGCCTTCATGACGGCCTTGGCCTTGGCTTTGTCCATCGCCAGCGCCGAGGCCAATACGCCGGAATGTGTGTAGGACAGCGCCAGGGTCTCAAGAACGCCCTGGACGCAACCGTCCTCGCCCCAGGCCCCATGCAGAGCGTTGAAACAGACGTCGGGCTTAAGCGCTGTAAGCACCGCAGCCAGATCTCGCCCGGCGTCGATGCGACTGACCCGGGCTCCCAAGCGATCCAGGGCCTCGGCGCAGGCGCGCCCGGACACCAGGCTGACGCTACGTTCCGCCGAGAGACCGCCCATCAGAACGGCGACATGTTGGCCGGCGAGGGGTAGGCTCATGCGCGCTCCATGCCAAAAGGGAGATTCCTTTGTGTCTGACTCGCGAGGCGCTGTTAAGGGCGTTGGCTACTGTCGACGGCCGATACGCTTTATTTCCCATTCCAAGGTCACGCCGAATTTCGACTGCACGTCGGCGCGGACCGCTTCGCCCAAATCTTCCAGGTCGGCCGCCGTCGCCCGGCCGGTATTTATGAGGAAATTCGCGTGAAGCGGCGAAAACATCGCACCGCCCCAAGCCTTGCCTCGCCACCCGGCCTCATCCACCAGTCGCCAAGCCGAATGCCCCGGCGGGTTCTTGAAGGTCGAGCCTCCGGTCTTTTCCCGAATGGGCTGAGTGGTCTCGCGGCGGCGGGAAATGGCGGCCATGGACGCCTCAATATCTGCTTGTTTCCCAGGGCGCCCCTGAAAAACCGCCCCAGTCCAGAGGATGTTCGGCGACACCTGACTATGCCGGTAGCCATAGGCGAAATCGGCAAGGGTAAACACCCGCCGCTGGCCGGCGCGATCGACACCCCAGGCGACAACCAACCAGTCCCCGGTTTCCCCACCGTAGCACCCGGCGTTCATGGTCAGGGCGCCGCCGACCGTGCCTGGTATGCCCGCATAAAACTCCAGACCGCCGACGCCGGCGCCGGCGGCGGCGCGCGCCAGGGCCGCGTCAAGCACAGCCGCGCCAGCCACCACCCGGCTGACCTCGGGCTCCACCTCGATTTCTCTAAAAGCGCGGCCGCCAAGACGGACAACCAAACCTTCAAGGCCGCCATCGCGAACGATCACATTGGATCCCACACCGAGCACCGTTACCGGGACTTCGGCGGGGAGCGCGGCTAGCATCCGGGCCAGGTCGTCCTCGTCGGCGGGAAGGAACAGGACCTCCGCCGCGCCCCCCACCCGAAGCCATGTAAAAGGCGCCAGCGGCTCATCGAACATCAGCCGGCCCCGCGGCCTGGGCAAATGGTCGCGCCAAGTCACGCGCCGCCAGCGCGGGCCAGCGCCTCCAGCTCGGCGGGCAAGGCATTGGCCCAGGCGGTAATATCGCCAGCGCCGAGAAAAATCACCATATCGCCCTCCCGTGTCTCAGCACTCACGACCGCGGCCAGGCTCGCGGGATTCTCCAGGGGTCGGACGTGGCGATGTCCGTGGCGCCTCACACCCTCGACCAAGCTGTCACGATCGAAACCGGCGATCGGTGACTCGCCGGCTGGGTAGACATTGGCGACGACCACCATATCGGCGTCGTTGAAGCAGCGGCAAAATTCGGCGAACAGGTCGCGCAACCGGGAATATCGGTGGGGCTGGACCACGGCGACCACGCGCCCCGTGGTCATCGCCCGAGCGGCGGCCAGGACGCTGGCGATTTCCACTGGGTGGTGGCCGTAGTCGTCGATGATACGGACCCCGCCAACCACGCCAGTATTGGTGAATCGCCGCCGCACACCCGCGAACGAGGCCAGGCCACGGCGCATGTTTGCGTCGGACACGCCAAGTTCACGCGCCACGGCGATGGCGGCCAGGGCGTTCAGAACATTGTGGTGGCCCGCCATCGGCATGAACAGACCGGTGAGAGAGGCGCTGGCGTCATCCGGTCCAGCGATCCTCACGTCGAAAGTGGCGCCATCAGGCCCCATGGCGATGTTTGTCGCACGGATCTCAGCCTGCGGATTGGCGCCATAGGTGATCAAACGGCGATTCTCGATGCTCGCGGCCAGATCCTGGACAACCGGATGATCGATACAGAGCACGGCGAAACCGTAAAACGGGATATTCTGTACGAAATCCTGGAAAGCGGTCTTCAGGGATTGGAAATCACCGTGGTGATCGAGGTGCTCGGGATCGATATTTGTTACAACGGCGACGGTGGACCGGAGTTTCAGGAAAGTCCCGTCACTCTCGTCAGCTTCGACGACGATCCATTCTCCCCCACCGACCTTGGCGTTAGCGCCATAGGCGTTGATGATCCCGCCGTTTACCACCGTGGGATCGATACCGCCGGCGTCCAGCAGAGCCGCCACCATCGAGGTGGTCGTGGTCTTGCCGTGGGTGCCGCCCACCGCCACCGACAGCAGTAACCGCATGAGTTCGGCCAGCATTTCGGCGCGCCTGACCAGTGGGGTGCGAAGGGCGCGGCCGGCGGCCATTTCGGGATTGTCCGGGCGGATGGCGCTCGAATAGACGATCGCCGCGGCGCCTTCGATATTGCTGGGGTGATGACCGATAACGACCTTGGCCCCAAGGGCGCGCAGGCGTTCGGTATTTGGGCCTTCGCGGGCGTCCGAGCCCTGGACGATGTAGCCTTGGCGAAGCATGATTTCGGCGATGCCGCTCATGCCGATGCCGCCGATCCCGATAAAGTGGATGGGGCCTAGATCGAAAGGCGCGGGGCGACGATGCATCGACGGGAGCTAGCGCAATTCCTCAGCGACGGCAAAGGGCGCGCCTGGATTGACGATTATTCGGGCGACGTCTCCACGCCGCGACCCCGGGCAACCGGGGTCGCGGTAACTCTGGGTTGGTTGTCGTTGGCTGGAGGATGGAACATCGTTCGAAGGATCTCCGCTGTAACCGAGGCGTTGCGCCGACGCTTTTCGAACGGACTCATCCCAGCCTCGGAGATCTCTTCGCCAGCCAAGAACCGGGCGGTCGGGATAGATACGGCTTGCGCCATCTGCTGGGTGGAAAGCGGCGTGATGATGATCGACTGACCGCACCGTTCTATACGGACGTCATCGCCACCAAGCCAGAAATCGCGGGGCACACATACAGCCTGATACATCCCGATCTGAATTACTTTCGCAATTTGCGACACAATTCCGTCTCCTTGTAGATAGGTCAATAGGAACCCCGAGCGACCATTCAATCCTACTGGATCAACGGTTTTAGGACGATCTTTTGAACAGATTGTCAGGACGGGGTGTCGCTCAGTTTCCTTTCGGTCAGAAGCGACTTTGCGTTTTCTATCAGGAAACTATCCTAAATTGCAAATGCTATTTTACGCATAATGCAACATTTTCGCGCGGGGAGACCGGCCT
>JAYVYH010000058.1:0-6096 GCA_043784385.1 Caulobacteraceae bacterium
GGCCCAATCGTTGTGGCGACAATACTCGCCAAATCCGACGACCACGACGACATCCACCACGACGTGCGCGACCTGCTGACCCGCAACGTCGGCAAGTGAAGGTGGGCGATCAGGAGGGGGTCTCCATCATGGATGGCGCCTCGGCGGCCTCGGCGGCGCGGCGGGCCACACCTTTGGCGCGCTGCCGGCGGCTGTACCACCAGGTCCAGAGCCCCAGCGAACCCATGGTCCCGTAGCCCAGCACCGGCGCCGCGATCAGATAGTCGTGAATCGAAAGGGTTAACACCAGCGCGACGCCCGCCATGGCGTCGGCAAGCAGCCCAGCGCCCCAAACCACGGTCAGGATCGCCATGGTGCGTCGGAAATAGACATTGTCGCGCAGGGCCTCGAACTCGGCGAGTTCCGACGAACCCCGTCTCTGCAGGCCGGCCCGCGCCAGATAATAGATCAACGGTCGGCCGATCGCCGCCGACCCCAGGAAAACCAGTCCGATCGTCACCGTGACCAGCTTCTCCCGCAACTGGAGAAAGCGCGCGCCGCCGCCGCCGATGAAGGCCAGCAGCGACAGGGCGATACCGACCAGAACCAGCATCGACACCGCGTCGACGCGGCGCTTGCGGGCGAACTCGATAAGACTCCAGAGAATCGGCGGCGCCGAAGAGGCGATCAGAGCCTGGACGTCGCCGAGGTGCGGCTTGGCGTAGTCGTAGATCAGCAGGGGCCCCAGGAAATTGATCACGACTTCCAGGGCCGCGTTCGGGCCATGTTGTCGGATCAAGCCCCATGCTCTGACCATGATCGCCATTGTACGCGCCTATCTCGCTGGCCTATTTCGCGGGCGGACCCTCACGATGTTCCTGGACCACATAAGGCGCGGGATAGCCAGCGGCGCCGAACGTGGCCGCGATCAGCTTGTTGGTGTCGAAATACACCTGCCAATAGTGATCGGTATGGCAATAGGGACGAACCGCCAGCACCGTTCCGAGGGTGTTGAAGTCCAGGATCTCGACGTCGGGCGCAGGGTCGGCGACCACATTGGGGATCGCGGCCAGGGCCGGTTTCAGGCGGGCGATGGCGTCCAGCGCGTCGACGCCGAAAGCCAGCTGGGCTGTGCGCTCGACCCGCCGATAGGCGTGGGCGCTGAAATTCTTGATGGTGTCGCCCGACACCTTGGCGTTGCCGACGATAGTCGTGACATTGTCCGGCGTCAGCAGGACGGTGTTGAACAGGCCGATCTCGGTGACCGTGCCCTCGATCCCGCCGGCGACCACATAGTCGCCGACCTTGTAGGGACGAAAGATGATCAGGAAGGCCCCGGCGGCGAAATTGGCCAGCAACCCCGACCAGGCCGCGCCGACGGCCAGGCCCAGGCCCGCCAGCAAAGCGGCGAAACTGGTGGTCTCAACCCCGAAGTAGCCGAGGATAGCCACAACCAGGATGATGTTGAGGGCTACGCCCAGAATGTTGGCGACATAGCGCTGCAGAGTGGCGTCGAAATTGCGCGCAGTGAGCACGCGAGACAGCAGCGAAACAGCCAATCCGATCAGCCACCGGCCGACCATATAAAGCACGACCGCGCCAACGACCTTGAACACCACTGCCGTGATCAACGGCGCCGCGCTATTCCACCAGCTGTTCACATCCATGGCTCGAATCCTTCCCCGGGGCCTTTACAGTTGTTAGCCGATAGTCCCTGGAATCGCAAAACACCGCGTCACCGGCGCGAACAATCCGCCCAGCAGGAACAGCAGTTTCTGCAACACCAGAAACACCGGCAGGGTCCGCCGCGCCCAGAACGCACTCAAGCCGGCGATGGTGAACAGCAGCACCCCCACCACTCCGCCCAGCGGTCCGACGACCGCGAGCAAACACAGCACCGCCACAGGTGGCCATGCCCGGCCGGAAACGGCCAGCATGGCCACAGCCGCCGCGCCGTTGACACCCATCCTGACCAGCATCGCGCCGAGGGTTTCGGCCACCCGCTGGACCAGATAGGCCTTGGGCCGAAGCAAGTGCGCCTCCAGGGCGCCCGAGCGGATATCGTCTTCAAGCCGCAGATGGATGGCCGGCACGGAAAGCATGATCCACTCGGTGACCCCGATATAAAGCGTCAGCCCGCCGGCCGGCAGAACCGCGACCAGGGTTCCGGTCAGACGTTCGGACATCACCTTGTCCCACAGGGCGGTCAGCACGATCAGCAACAGTACATAGAACGCCGCCCGGCCCAGCAGCACAGGCCACGCGGCGACCGCGCCGGTGGCCCCGAGCCTCACACCCGCCAGAGCGGCGCGGGCGTCACGCGACAGCGTAGATTTCACGGACCACCTCCTCCATCGGCGGATCCTCGATGGTGATATCGTCGATTCCACCGCCCTCCAGAGCCGCGGCGATCACCTGTTCGACGCGGACCCGGCGGGTGTCGATCTCGAACACGGCCAAGTGCGGCGCGCTCGCCCGCCGCGTCACGCCGGGCAGGTCGATCGAGATCTCGCGTGATGGCGCGTGAAGGGTGACCAGCTTGTGGGCCAGGAACCGGCGGCGCAGCTGATCTGTCGGCTGGTCGACCACGATACGCCCCTGGTTGATCACGATCACCCGATCGGAGACCAGCTCGATGTCCCGGGTGTCGTGCGAGGTCAGGACCACGGTCTGGCCAGTCTCGCGGGCGTTGCCGGTGATGAAATCGCGGATCGCGGCCTTGGCGGTGATGTCCAGCCCGATGGTCGGTTCGTCCAGAAACAGCAGCGACGGCCCATGCAGCAGGCTGGCGGTGATCTCGCAGCGCATCCTCTGGCCCAGGGACAGTCGGCCCACCGGCTGTTCCAGGATCGGCCCCAGGTCGAAGCGCGCGATCAGCTCTTTGCGCCGCCGATCGAAGTCGGGTCCCGCCTGGTCGTAGATATGACCCAGCAGGGCGAACGACTCCCGCGCCGGCAGGTCGGCCCAGAGCTGCGAACGCTGGCCGAACACCACCCCGATCCGATAGGCCAGCGCCTTGCGCTGGCGCCAGGGCGTCAGACCGAACACCCGCGCCTCACCGCTGGTCGGCTCGAGTATGCCGGACAGCATCTTCAGGGTGGTGGATTTGCCCGCGCCGTTGGGGCCGATGATCGCCACGCGCTCGCCGCGCTCGATCTCGAACGAGACACCGTCAACCGCCTGGACCCAGGCTTCGGTCCGCCGCCTAGTGTGGCGAAACGCCTTTCGCAGGTTCTGGACGGTGACGACGGGGGGCATTGGATTTTCCGGAGAAGGGGTGTTGGAGGACGGCCACGGGGGGGGAAACGAAGTCGCATGGAAGCGGAGGCGGCTCCCATAAAGAGCCCTCCGTTCTCCACACACATCGATCCACTATGTCCGTTCATCGATCCCAATCCCGATTTCGCCACGTTTTCGCCGCCGTCAACCGGCCGCGGCACGCCGCAAGACCAAGAGCCGCATCGGGACGCCGGCCTCGGCAAACGACCCGATCACGCGAAAACCCGCCGCTTGCGAAGCAGTCAGGGCGGCGGTGTTGGTCACTCCATGCGCGATATAGATCTCGGACAGGTCGGCGAAGTGGGGAAAGACGAAGTCGCGAACATAGGCCGCCAGCATCGCCCGACCGAACCCGCGCCGCAGGAAGGCCGGATCGCCGAAATGCAGATCGATGCTGGCGCCCGCGTCGCGGCCGATCATCGCGGCCCATTCCGGCCAATCGGCGTTTCGGTAGGACTGCAGATAGCCGAACGGGGTCTCTTGGCTCAGCGCGATATGGCAGCGGGTGGGAACCTCGCCCCTGACTCGCGGGGCGAACTTCGCCGCCACCTCGTCCAGGGTAATCGGGGTCTTCTGGTAGAAGGCGCGCACGTGCGGCTCGGCCAGCCATCGCCACAGCATCGGGAAGTCCGCCTCGGCGACGGGCCTGAAGGTGATCGGTGGCGAGGTGGTTTCGGTCACGGGCTCGAAAATCAGACCAGCGCAGTTCAAGTCCCTGATACAAACGCCGCTTCGAGATAAGTCAAAGCCCAATGGACTTCACCGGCCAGCCCATCCGCCTTCCAGCGTCATTGACCGACGGCGTCGTCGTGCTGGACGCCCACGTCCTGGCGGACGCCCGCGCCCATTGGGAGGGCGAGGACGATGAGATGCGCCTGCGTTTCGAGTCTCCCAGCCGACCCACCCTCGAGCAGACGCGCGCGTCGATCGGCCGGTGGATCGCGGCGCGGGCCGCCGGCGGCCCGATGATCGCCTATTCGCTTCGAGACGCATCGGGCGTGCTGATGGGCGGGTGCGAGATCCGCCTGCTGTCGCCGGAACGCGCCAACCTATCCTATTGGGTGTTTCCCGCCTTCCGAAAACGGGGTCATGCGATGCGGGCTCTGATACTGTTGTCCGAAGCCGCCACCGGGATCGAAGACCTCCAACACCTCGAAGCCCACGTCGACGCGGACAACCGCGCCTCTCGCCGCGTGGCCGAAAAGGCGGGTTTCGCTAAAGCGGGCGTCGTGACGGACGAGTCCCGGGACGGGGCGACGTCTTCCCGTATCCTCTACGTCAGGCGGGTGGCGCCTGACCCCGCCGCCGAAGGAGCATCATGAGCAATCTGATCGAACAGCGCGTGGAGGCGGCCCGCCGGGGCGAGAACACGCTCGTGATCGCCCGCATGCCCTCCGGCTGGCTGGTAATCGGAGATGTCCAGCCCCTGCCCGGCTATTGCCTGTTGTTGGCCGATCCCGTCGTGGCCAGCGCAAACGCGCTGAGCGCGGCGCAACGCGCCCGCTACGCCTTGGATGTATTCCGAATCGGCGACGCCCTGCTCGCGGTCACCGGCGCCCACCGCATCAACTACATGACGCTGGCCAATCTGGAGCCGTCACTGCACACCCACATCATCCCCCGGTTCCTGGACGAACCCGAGGACAAGCGCCGCGCCCCGCCCTTCCAGGCCTACGACTGGGCCACGGCGCGCCCGTTCGATCCGGTGGCCGACGGGCCGTTCATGGACAAGATGAGGAATTGGCTTCGGACGTGAGCCTTCGATTGGCTATCCATCCCGACCGCACCGGCAACTGGATCAAGATCCCTCGGCGAATTCGGCGTCGACGACCAGCAGGATCGATGTGCCGAGCAGCGGCGACAGGCCAAAGGCGCGGGGATCGATTTTCGAGGTGGCCTCGACGCCGATGCGCGGATGGCCGAACCCCTTGCCCGCTCCCATAAGCTCGGCATCGAAGGTGAGCGGAACGGTCTTGCCCATCAGGGTGAACTGTCCATCGACCTTACCATGTGTAGGGTCGATCTCCCGGAAGTTCGTCGAGACGAAAGTCGCTTTTGGAAACGCCGGCGAGTTCAGATACCCGCTGCCGACAAGTTCCGCCGCGAAGCCGGCTACTGGAGTCGAGATCGAGGCGGTGTCCACCGAAACCTTCAATGTGGTTTTGTCTGGCGCGGTGGGGTCCCAGGTCAACGCGCCCGCGACCTTGTCGAACCTGAAGACGCTGAGCGCGTAGCCGATGTGCGAGACCTTGGCGATCACCGCGGTATGATCGGGATCGACCCCGTACCGGCCGGCCGCGGCCTGTTTGAAGTCACGCTCTCCGGCATAGACGCCGGGGGGCAGTTGCGCGCCGGCCGAGCTCGCCTGACCGATGAACAGCACCAAGGCGAATGTGGTCAGAATTTTCTTGGGCATCGGATCTGTCTCTGCGGATGACGGCGGATGGACGCGGCCAAACATAGCCGGCCATCCGCAACATAAGCTCCAAAACCCGACCCCGCGACAGCCCCAACTAGCGTCTATTGCAAATTGTAGCGCAGGCCTCTTGACTTGCAATATGCGACTATCTACCTCTGCTCCTATGCTCAGCACCGCGACCATTTCCGTCCTGCCGTTCTCCTCCGCGCCATCGGTCGACGATCCGGCCATGAACGACGATATCGATAGTCTCGGCCCCGCTATGCTCCGCGGCCAGCGCCGGTTGCGTGATTTGGAAGAACTCACCACGATCGGTCTCGATATCACCAGGGCCCTGCATCGGCGGCTCCTGGCCGACGAGGAGGCTGCCACCGTATCAACAGCGGTTAAGGGTGAAACTAACGTTTCCGCAAAGTCAC
>JAYVYH010000059.1:0-7830 GCA_043784385.1 Caulobacteraceae bacterium
CGAAGGGTCAGACATCCACATCGATCCCCATCGCGGTCAGCAACGCATACTGCTGATCGAGCGTCACCTTCATTCCCGAGCGGCTGGCCAGGGCCAGGATGTCCAGGCCGCTGACCTCCGCGCCCCGCAAATCGGCCCCGGCCAGCTTGGCTTCGGCGGTGAGAGCGCCGAACAGATCGCAGTCCCGCAGGTCGGCGCTTTCGAGATCGGCGCCCGACAGGTCGGCCTCACGAAACCTTGATCCCGCCAGATCGCAGCCGGGCAGGCTCGCTTCGACCAGATCGGCCAGGTGGAAATTGCACCGTCGAAAGGTGGCGGCGGCGACGGAACGCCGGCGACCGAGGCTTCGGGTGAAATCGACGCGCCGAAACCGCGCGCCGCGAAGATTGCAGTCTTCCAGCGTGACGCCATACAGCTCCGAGGCGTCGAAGGTTGCGAAACTGAGGTCGCACCGGACGAACCGGGCCAAGTCCAGCCGGCTGAAGGCCACCGCCAGGCCGGTGTGATCGGCTGCGCCGGTGAACACACAGTCCTCGAACACCGTCTCGCGCAGGTCGGCTCGCGCGAAGCGGCTACGGAGAATCCGGCATCGTTGGAAGCGCGAGCCCTCAAGGACCACGGCGCCGAACTGGGCGCCATCGATCACACAGTCAATGAACACTGCTTCGCTGAGATCCGCGTCGGACCAATCGAAATCGATGATCGTTTCACCCTGGAGAACACAACCCGCGGAGGGCCTGGCGTTCATCGCTGGCTATCGCGGCAAGTCGCTCACGCCCATCAGGGCTTCGTCAACCGCCCGGGCGCATTGACGGCCCTCGCGGATGGCCCAGACCACCAGGGACTGGCCACGACGCATGTCACCGCAGGCATGGACAGCGGCGGCGGAGGTTTTGTAGTCGGTGACCTTGGCCGCGACATTGCCCCGCGGGTCGAGGTCAACCGCCGCCTGTTCCAGCAAGCCGTCGTGATGCGGTCCCAGAAAGCCCATGGCCAGCAGCACCATGTCGGCCTTCAGAGTGAACTCACTGCCCGCCACTTCGGTCATTCGCATGCGGCCGTCCGGACCAGCGGTCCATTCCAGGCGCACGCATTCCAGCCCTTCAAGACGGCCGTCGGACCCAAGCGCCCGCTTGGTGGCCACCGCGAAGTCACGCTCACACCCCTCTTCCTGAGAGGACGAGGTGCGCAGCTTCAGCGGCCAGTCCGGCCAGGTCAGAGCCTTGTTTTCCCGAGCCGGGGGTTCCGGCATGATTTCCAGTTGGGTCACCGAGGCGGCCCCCTGGCGATTGGAGGTGCCGATGCAGTCGGAGCCCGTGTCCCCGCCACCGATCACCACCACGTGCTTGCCCTCGGCGCTGATGGCCCCCATTGGCGCGGCTAGGTCCTCGCTGTCGCCTGCCATCCGCTTGTTCTGCTGCGTCAGGAACTCCATCGCGAAATGGACGCCGGAGAAATTGTGCGGCGGCAGCTCGAGGTCGCGCGGCCATTCGGCGCCGCCGGCCAGCACCACAATGTCATGCGCGGCGCGCAGCTGATCCACCGACACCACGCCGCCCACGTGGACACCGGGACGGAACACCACCCCTTCGGCCTCCATCTGGGCGACACGCCGGTCGATCAGGGTCTTTTCCATCTTGAAGTCGGGGATACCGTAGCGAAGCAGGCCGCCGATCCGGTTACTCTTTTCGAATACCGTCACCGCATGCCCGGCCCTGGCCAGCTGCTGAGCGCAGGCCATGCCCGCCGGACCCGACCCGACCACGGCCACGCTCTTGCCGGTCCGCACGGCGGGCGGCTCAGGAACAATCCAGCCTTCGTCCCATCCGCGATCGACGATCTGGCATTCGATGGTTTTGATGGTCACCGAATTGTCGTCGATATTGAGGGTGCAGGCCGCCTCGCAGGGCGCCGGGCAGATCCGACCAGTGAATTCCGGAAAGTTGTTGGTGGAATGCAGCGTGTAAAGCGCGGTCTTCCACTGGTCATGATAGACCAGATCATTCCAATCCGGGATCAGGTTGTTCACCGGACAGCCATTGTGACAGTAGGGAATGCCACAGTTCATGCAGCGGGCGGCCTGTAGGGAGACCTCCTTCGGCGGCAAGGCGCGCGTGAATTCACGCCAGGTCTTCAGGCGCGCGGTCGGGGGCTCATAGCTACGCTCGCGGCGTTCGATCTCCAGGAATCCGGTGGTCTTGCCCATGATCTCTACTCCGCGGCCACGGCGCGCGTGATGGCGCGCTCGGCGGCGAGATCGGTCAGGGCCCTACGGTAGTCGTTCGGGGTCACCTTCACGAAATCGGCCAGAGCGCTCTCCCAGTTGTTCAGCATGGCGGCCGCCCGGGCGCTACCGGTATGGCGATGATGTCGTTCGATCAGAATACGCAGGCGCGCGGCGTCGAAGTGCAGGGGATCGCCCATGCCGCTGTCGGAGACGCTTGCCGAACGCGCCCGTGGGGCGCCTGCGTCCGGTTCGGACAGCGACTCTTCGATGACCGAGGACAGGGTCACCATGGCCCGGTTGCAAAGAACCCCGAAGCGTTTTTGCGGATCGTGGACGTAGGCGATCCCACCCGACATCCCGGCGGCGAAATTGCGCCCCGTCTCGCCCAGAACCACCACGACGCCGCCGGTCATATATTCGCAGCCGTGGTCACCCAGGCCCTCGACCACCGCCACCGCGCCGGAGTTGCGGACCGCGAAACGTTCTCCCGCCACACCCTGAAAATAGGCTTCCCCGGCGATTGCGCCGTAGAGCACGGTATTGCCGACGATGATGTTCTCGGTGGGATCGCGCGTCGCCTCGGGCGGTTGGCGCACGATTATCCGGCCCCCCGAAAGGCCCTTGCCCACATAGTCGTTGGCGTCGCCCACCAGCTCCAGCGTTATTCCGCGGGCCAGGAACGCCCCGAAGCTCTGGCCGGCCGTGCCGGTCAGGCGCGCGGTGATAGCCCCATCCGGCAGGCCCGCGTGACCCCAGCGCCGGGCGATGTCGCCGGAAAGCATGGCCCCAACGGTGCGGTTGAGGTTGCGGATCGGCGCTTCGATCCGGACCGGCGGGCCGCCCGCCAAGGCCGGGGCGGCCTGGGCGATCAGCTGGTGATCGAGGGCGGTCTCCAGGCCATGTTCCTGGTTTTCGCTGTGCCGGAGGTTATCGCCCACGCCTCCCGGAACCGCATAGAGGATGCGGCTCAGATCGACATCCTGGGCTTTCCAGTGTTCGACGGCGTCGCGCATGTCCAGGCGACCGACCTGACCGATCATCTCCTGGACCGTCCGATAGCCCAGCTGGGCCATGATCGCCCGCAGTTCCTCGGCCACGAAAAAGAAGTAGTTGATCACGTGCTCGGGCTGACCGGTGAACCGCGCCCGCAGCACCGGGTCCTGGGTCGCCACTCCAACAGGGCAGGTGTTCAGGTGGCACTTGCGCATCATGATACAGCCGGCCGCGATCAGCGGCGCGGTGGCGAAGCCGAACTCGTCGGCGCCCAGCAGAGCGCCGATCGCCACGTCACGGCCCGTGCGGAGGCCCCCATCAACCTGGACCGCGATCCGGGACCGCAGGCCGTTGAGCAGCAGGGTCTGCTGGGTCTCGGCCAGGCCGATTTCCCATGGCGAGCCGGCGTGGGTCAGACTGGTCAGCGGGCTGGCGCCCGTGCCCCCCTCGAAGCCGCTGATGGTCAGATGGTCGGCGCGGCACTTCGCGACGCCGGCGGCCACGGTTCCGACCCCCACTTCCGAAACCAGCTTCACCGAGATCCGAGCAGCCGGATTGACGTTCTTCAGATCGTGGATCAGCTGTTTCAGATCCTCGATCGAATAGATGTCGTGGTGCGGCGGCGGCGAGATCAGGCCGACACCCGGCGTCGAATGGCGCACCGCGGCGATCGCCTTGTCGACCTTGTGACCAGGCAACTGACCGCCCTCGCCGGGCTTCGCCCCCTGGGCCATCTTGATCTGGATATCGTCGGCGTTGACCAGGTATTCGGCTGTCACGCCGAACCGTCCCGAAGCCACCTGCTTGATCGCCGAGCGCATGGAATCGCCGTTGGCTAGACGCACGTAGCGGTCGGATTCCTCGCCCCCCTCGCCGGTGTTCGAGCGCCCGCCGATACGGTTCATGGCGATGGCCAGAGTGGTGTGGGCCTCGCGGCTGATCGAGCCGAAGCTCATCGCGCCAGTGGAAAAGCGCTTGACGATCTCCGAGGCCGGTTCGACCTCTTCCAGCGAGATCGGCTGGTCGGCCATGCGGAACTTCATCAGCCCGCGCAGGGTCAGAAGCCGTTCGTTCTGTTGGTTGATGGCGGCGGCGAAGGCGTCGTATTCGGCCGGGATATTGCCGCGCACCGCGTGTTGAAGGCTTGAGACCGATTGCGGCGTCCAGGCGTGATCCTCGCCGCGCAGGCGAAAAGCATAGGCGCCGCCCACGTCCAGCATGTCGCGATAGATCGGCGCGTCCCCATAGGCATCGCCGTGCCGGCGTACTGATTCACGGGCGATCTGTTCCAGGCCCACGCCCTCGATCACGCTGGCCGTGCCGGTGAAGAACCGTTCGACGAAGTCGCTGGACAGGCCCACAGCGTCGAAGATCTGCGCCCCGCAATAGGACTGATAAGTGGAGATGCCCATCTTGGACATCACCTTCAAAACGCCCTTGCCGACCGCCTTGACGTAGTTCTTGGCGACTGTCTCGGCGGAGAGCGCGCTGGCGTTGGCGACGCGTTGCGCCTCCAGAGTCTCGAAGGCCAGGTAAGGGTTGACCGCCTCGGCGCCATAGCCGGCCAGGACGCAGAAATGATGCACCTCCCGCGCCTCGCCAGTCTCGATCACCAGGCCAGTCTGCATGCGCAGGCCCTGGCGGATCAGCTTGTGATGCACTGCGGCGGTGGCCAGGGCGGCCGGAATCGGAATGCGGTCCGGACCCGTCGCGCGGTCGGACAAGATCAGGATATTGGCGTCCGCCAGCACGGCGTCGGTGGCCGCCGCGCACAAGGTGTCGAGCGCCCGAGCCAATCCGCCCGCGCCCTCGGTCGCCTTCCAGGTGGCGTCGAGCGTCGTAGTGCGGAAGGCGCCGTCGAGCAGGTCGGCGATCGAGCGGATCTTCTCCAGATCGCTATTGGTCAGCACCGGCTGGGCGACCTCGAGGCGCTTGTGGTTGCCCGCCTGGCGGCCCAGCAGATTCGGCCGGGGCCCAATCATCGACACCAGGCTCATCACCAGTTCCTCGCGGATCGGGTCGATCGGCGGGTTGGTCACCTGGGCGAAGTTCTGTTTGAAATAGTCGTAGAGCAGCTTGGGCCGCTTGGAGAGCACGGCGATGGGCGTATCCGACCCCATCGATCCGATCGGGTCTTCCCCTGTGCGACCCATCGGATCGAGGAAGAAGTTGATGTCTTCCTGGGTGTAGCCGAAGGCCTGCTGTCGATCGAGCAGATCGGCGGCGTCATGCACCGGAGTCGGCTCCCAGGCCGGCGGGTCGGGTAGTTCCTCGAGCTTGAACTGAGTGCGCGCCAGCCATTCGGCATAGGGCTGGGCGTCGGCGAGGGTCTGCTTGATCTCCTCGTCCTCGACGATGCGGCCCTGCTCCATGTCGATCAGCAGCATCTTGCCTGGCTGCAGGCGCCATTTGCGGATGATGCGCTCCTCGGGAATGGTCAGGACCCCGACCTCCGAGGCCAGGATCACATGGTCCTGATCGGTGATCACGATCCGCGCCGGCCGCAAGCCGTTGCGATCCAGAGTGGCGCCAATCTGGCGGCCGTCGGTGAAGGCGATGGCGGCCGGGCCGTCCCACGGCTCCATCAGGGCGGCGTGGTATTCATAAAAGGCCTTGCGGGCCGGGCTCATCAGCGGGTTGCCGGACCAGGCCTCCGGGATCAGCATCATCACCGCATGAGCCAGCGGATATCCCCCGGCGACCAGCAGTTCCAAGGCGTTGTCCAGACAGGCGGTGTCGGATTGGCCATGGGGGATGATCGGCCACATCTTGTCCAGGTCAGGGCCGAGCAACTCCGATTCCAGGGTGCGGCGGCGGGCATTCATCCAGTTGACGTTGCCGCGCTTGGTGTTGATCTCGCCGTTGTGGGCGATGTAGCGATAGGGATGCGCCAGCCGCCAGGACGGGAAGGTGTTGGTCGCGAACCGCTGATGGACCATGGCCAGGGCCGACTCCGTCAGGGGGTCGGACAGGTCGCGATAGAACGGCCCCACCTGCGGCGCCAGCAACAGGCCCTTGTAGACCACCGTCCGGCTCGAAAACGACGGCATGTAGAAGTCGATCAGGCCAGGCATGCCGAACTTCTTGGCCAGGTCCTCCAGCGGGTTCTGGGTCTGCTTGCGGATGGTCAGGATCTTGCGTTCGAAGGCGTCCTGGTCAGCCGTACCCGAACCGCGCGCCACGATGGCCTGACGGATTACCGGCATCTCGGCCAACACAGCGGCGCCCAGCGCCTCGGTATTGACCGGCACATCGCGCCAGCCGATCAGCATCTGGCCCTCGACGCGGATGAAATGTTCGAACTGGCCGATAGCGGCGTCCCGGGTCGCCTCGTCCCGGGGCAGAAAACACATGGCTACCGCATAATCGCCCGGCGCCGGCAGATCGACATCCTCTCCCGCCGCCCAGACCCGCAATAGGTTATCGGGAATCTGGATCAGGATGCCGGCCCCATCGCCCACCTCCGGGTCGGCGCCGACCGCGCCTCGGTGGTCGAGATTGATCAGAATCTCGAGGCCGCGCGCGACGACCTCATGGGATTTCTTGCCCTTGATATTGGCCACGAAACCGACACCGCATGAGTCATGCTCATGGCGGGGGTCATAAAGTCCCTGCGGCGGCGGTAGGTGCGACAAATCTTTCCCTCATCAACGTATTCGGTGCGGTCGTGGCGCAACACCAGACCGCCGGAGGCGTCTAATCGACAGCGACCGGACTGTCGACTGTCCCGACCTACCCGCGTGGCCAAATCGTGGCGGGCGCCCGCTCACCGGTCAAAACACGTTTCGCTGAATGACGTGCGGGCATGCCTCCAAGCCTTGACGTTGGCGCCCTTGGGCAGTGATGCTGATTGCCGGGTCCGCACCGTTCTCAGGAAGTCTGCCCATGTCCGCTCGCGCCGCCATGCAAACCTGCCTCATCCCCTTTTTGCTGGGCGCGGCGATGATCGCGGGCTGCGCGCCACGCGCCGAAACGAAAGCGCCGATCGGCGCCGCCAAGATCGTCGACTCGATCAAGAGTGACGAGGTGCATTGGAACGCCGACTACAAATCCGGCGACGCCGCCAAGGTCGCCGCGCACTACGCGCCGGATGGGGTGGTGATGTCGCCCGGCTATGCGGCGACGGTGGGAACGGCGGCCATCAAGGCGGCCAACGAGCAGGCGTTCTCCGACCCGAAATATGGCCTGAGTTTTTCCAGCGACCGGGTTGATGTCGCCGCCTCGGGCGATCTGGCGGCCGCTCACGGTACTTATAGGGAAACGACGACCGACCCGAAGACCGGCGCCGCCGTCACGGCGGCGGGCAGCTATGTCACCGTCTACAAACCGGGCGCCGATGGCGTCTGGAAGGCGGTCTGGGACATCAACACGCCGGGCGCCCCCACCACCCCCTGAAATAACGCTGCCGTTAAAAAACAATCTCCAAGAAACGCAATAATCGAGACGAGGAAACGACCATGGAACTAGCCCCTAAGAAAACCGGACTGTCCACCGCGCGCCTGGAGCGTATCACCGAGCACCTGGAGCGCAACTACATCGGCCCCGGCAAGATCGCCGGTTGCCAAGTGGCGGTCGCCCGCCACGGTCACCTGGCCTATTTCCGCTCCCTC
>JAYVYH010000060.1:0-9358 GCA_043784385.1 Caulobacteraceae bacterium
GACCGCCCGGAACGGCCCGCGATGAAGTCTTGCGAATGATGCATAACCCAGGCTCGCCGGATGAGCGACACCTAAGCTTGGCTGTTTATGCGCTTGACCGCGCGGAGCACGCCGGGAGACTGAAGGTATTCAATTCAGGCCAAGCGCAAACCGTAAGCATGGCGAGAAGAGGTTCCGGCAAATATGACCACGGGCTTGAGGATCGGTGTCGGCGGCGCGCTGGGCCGCATGGGCGCCGCGGTGGCGGCCATCGCCCAAGCCAAGCCTGGGTTGAGCCTCGTTGGCCGCTTCGACCGCCCGGACACGGCGGACTCCGCCAGCGTGGACGTACCGCCATTGACATCCATGACCGCGGTTCTGGCGGCCTGTAACGTGATCATCGATTTTTCGACGGGTCCCGCCACCGCCATCCTGGCCAAGGCCGCGCGGCGCGGCGGTCCAGCCCTGGTGATCGGCGCCACCGGCCTCTCGCCGGCCGAGGAAAACGCGGTGACCCAGGCGGCCGAGCGGGTCGCCGTGGTCAGATCGGGAAACTATTCGGTGGGCGTCAACGTCCTGGCCGGGCTGGTGGAACAGGCCGCGCGGCGGCTGGGACCCGAGATCTGGGACATCGAGGTGCTGGAGGTCCACCATCGCCGCAAGATCGACGCGCCCTCGGGCACGGCGCTGATGCTGGCCGCGGCGGCGGCCCGCGGCCGTGGCCGTATCCTGGTCGACGTCGGCTTGGCGCCGCGCGTCGGGGTCACCGGCCCGAGGCCGGAAGGCGCCATCGGCATGGCTTCAATGCGAGGTGGCGGAATTGTCGGGGACCACAGCGTCGTTTTCGCCGCCGAGGAAGAGACCATCACCCTCTCCCATTCCGCCCGCGATCGCGCTCTGTTCGCGCGCGGCGCTGTGGAGGCGGCGGTGTGGGTCGCGGACAAGCCGCCGGGGCTCTACGACATGATCGACGTGCTGGGTTTCCGGGACTGAGACACGGCGCGCCGCGACATCCGGCGGATCGAATTGGCGATCCGGGCGTTATTCATTCGGGGCGTCCTACGCCCAGTCTCGAAGGAACACTTTTATGCGGATGATACTGGCCACATTGTTGACCGGCGCACTGGCGCTCGGCGCCTGTTCGAAGTCGGCGAGCCCGGACGTCGCCCAGGCCGGGAGCGATGTCAGGTCGGCTGGCGCCTCCACGGCCAGCGCCGCCGATCATCTCGGCGACGCGGCGGCCGAAGACGCCAAGACGGCCGCTGAGAAGACCAGACACGCGACCGCCAAGGCCGAAACCGCCACTGGGAACGCTCTGGAGAACGCCGGCGCCAATGTGAAGGCCGACGCGAGAAAATAGGCCCCTCGGGCGACCGGAAAGCCCTCCTATGACCCCCCGGTCGACCCGAAGCCGCCCACCCCCCGCGCCGTTTCGTCCAGGGTTTCGACCACGTCCCATGCGGCCTGGATGACCGGGGCGACGATAATCTGGGCGATACGGTCGTTCCGGCGAATGGTAACCCCTTCCTGGCCGTGGTTGATCAGGATCACCTTGATCTCACCGCGGTAGTCGGCGTCGATGGTGCCGGGGGAGTTGAGGGCCGTGATGCCGTTCTTCAGCGCCAGACCCGATCTTGGCCGCAACTGGGCCTCGAAACCGGGCGGCAGGGCGATAGCCAGACCCGTGGGAATGGCGACGCGCTGGCCGGGGGACAGGACCACCGGTTGGTCTTCAGCAACCGCGGCGCGCAGGTCCATTCCGGCCGCGTTGGCGGTCTCATAGGCCGGCAGGGGCAAGCCCTCCGCATGTTCCAGGCGAACAATCCGCACCTTGACCATCAGACGTCTCCACCGCTCGCCAAAGAAGCGGCGATCCGAGCCGCCAATCGTCTCGCCACCTCGGCCTTGCCGGCGCGAGGCCATCGCTCTTCACCCTGGCGGTCGATGATCAGCACCTCATTCTCATCGCCGCCCATGATCGCCCCACCACCGGCTTGTCCGCCGCCGACATCATTGGCCACGATCCAGTCGCAGCCCTTGCGCTGGAGCTTGGCCCGGGCGTTGTCCTCAAGGTTGTGAGTCTCGGCGGCGAAGCCGACCACCAGGGCCGGCCGATGCGGACCTGCGGCCGCGAGACCCGCCAGGATGTCGGGATTTTCCACGAGGGACACCGTGGGAGGCCCGCCGGAACCTTTCTTCAGCTTGAGAGGGAAGGCGGCGTCGGGACGCCAGTCGGAGACCGCCGCCACACAGACCGCCGCGTCGGCCGGCAGCGCACTTCGGCAGGCCGCCTCCATTTCCAGGGCGGTCTCGACATTGAGCCGATCCACGCCGGGCGGCGAGGCCAGCGCGGTCGGCCCGGAGACCAGGGTCACCCGCGCGCCCAGGGCCGCCAGGGCGCTGGCGATCGCATAACCCTGTTTGCCACTGGAGCGGTTGGTCAGCACCCGCACGGGGTCGATCGGTTCGGCGGTCGGACCGGCCGTGACCAGCACATGTCGGCCGGCCAGCGGCCGTGGCATGGCGTCCGCGCCCAGCGCCGCCATCACCGCTTCGAAGATCGCCTCCGGCTCGGCCATTCGACCGGGTCCATATTCGCCGCAGGCCATGGCGCCTTCGTCAGGGCCGACAAGGGCGACACCATCGTTTTTCAGGGTCGCCAGATTGCGCCGGGTGGCTGGATGCAGCCACATCCGGACATTCATCGCCGGCGCCATCATCACGGGCTTATCGGTGGCCAGCAGGGTGGTGGAGGCCAGGTCGTCGGCCAGGCCGTGCGCCGCCTTGGCCATCAGGTCGGCGGTGGCCGGAACTACCAGCACCAGATCAGCCGAACGCGATAGCTGGATATGGCCCATCTCGGCTTCATCCCCCAGGGAGAACAGGTCGGCGCGGACAGCGTCCTCGGCCAGGGCGGATAATGAGAGGGGGGTGACAAAGCGCGCGCCGGCGGCGGTGAGGATCGGCCGCACGGCGACGCCCGCCTTCCGCAGCAGACGCACCAGTTCCAGAGCTTTATAGGCCGCCACCCCGCCACCAACGATCAGCAACACCCGTTTATGGTTCACGCTCGGCGTCCCTTGCCCGAAGATAATTGCAAATAGACCGAAAAGACCGCTGGACAAAGGGCCAAAAAAGTTCTTTCTCCGTTCTTAGGTTGCGTTTTGCAGCATAAGCGAGCCAGCGCTTTCACACCACACATCGAGGAATATCATGAAATCAATCATGTTTTCACAAATTGGAGGTCTGGGCGTGACCGCCCTCCTGGTTCTGTCTCTTGCTGGTTGCGATGGAAAACCTTCCGCTGTCGCTTCAAATGGGGTTCGCTCCTCCGGACCTTCGGGGTCCGCCGATGGCGACCGGGGCCAATACGGGGGCAAGGATCCCCGCGATCTGCCCGTGCCCCAGATCGACGGCAAACCACTTTGGGCGGCAAACCGCAAACACACCGCCGAGGAAAACGCCGAATATCAGTTTACCAAGAACGGCGGCGATTTCAGCGCCGGCACCGAGACCGACTATGTGACCAAGGCTCACGCGTTCATCGAAAAACCGCCGCATGACGTGGAGACCATCGACCGATCTAACGGCGACAAGCTGATGTATGACGCAAAGGGCAATATCTTCGTCGTGGTGGCCAAGACCGGCGCGCCTCGGACCATGTTCAAGCCCCACGGCGGCGCCACCTACTGGGCCCAACAGAAAGACCGGGAGTCCACCCGCGCCAAGGGATCCCAGGGCGGCGGCGGCTCGGATCAAGGCTGACAACGGGTTTAGCGCGCCAGCCACGCGGTCAGGAACGCCAGGGCGGCGGCGGCGATACCCAGGGCGAAGCTGCCGCCATCGAAGCCGCGGGCGGCCACGGGTGGAGGAACGGGCGAGGCCGGGGCGGCGCTTTCGGCCAGACGGGTGAGGACGCCGCGGGCCTGTTCGCCCAGGTCGCGCAAGCGACGGCCGGGCGACAGTTCGCGGGTGATCCAGCGACGGACCACTGGCTCGGCGGCGGCCCAGATATCCAGGCTCGGATCGATGCGACGCGCCACCCCTTCGACCGTCACCATGGTCTTCTGGAGCAGAACCAGTTCAGGACGCAGGCGCATCTCGAACAGGGCAGTGATTTCGAACAGTTGGGTCAGCAGCCGGTTCATCGACACATCGCCGGCGGCGCGCCCGAAGATCGGTTCGCCCACCGCCCGCAGGGCCTGGGCGAAGGCAGCGCGGTCATGGCCGGGCGGCACGTAGCCGGCCTCGAAATGGACGGCGGCCGCGCGCGGATAGTCTCGGTTCAGAAACCCCCACAGGATCTCGGCCAGATAGCGCCGCTCGCCGGGTCCGAGCCGTCCGACGATGCCGAAGTCCACCGCCACCAGCCGCCCCCGCGGATCGACGAACAGATTGCCCTCGTGAAGATCGGCGTGAAACACCCCGTGGTCCATCGCCTGGGCCAGGAAGGCCCGGATAAGATCACCGGCCAGGCGAGGCCGATCGAGCCCCGGACGATCCAAGACGGCGCTCTCCGACAAGGCGTCGCCGACGACCCACTCCAGGGTCAGCACCCGGCGCGCGACCCCATCCCAGACCACGGCCGGCGCGGTCATATAGGGATCGAGGCTCATCGCCTGGCGGAGCTCGTCCGCTCCAGCGGCCTCGAACCTTAGGTCAAGTTCCAGCCGCAGGGCCCGGGCGATGGTGTCCACGAAAGCACGGGGTTCCAGTCGCCGGGCGGCGGGGACCACGACGTCCACCAGACACGCGGCCAGATTCAGGGCGGCGATATCGGCCGCGACGCGGGCCTCCACGCGCGGGCGCAGCACCTTAACCGCCACGCGCCGGCCATCAAGCAACGTGGCGGCATGCACCTGAGCCAAGGAGGCGGCGCCCACCGCCTCGTCAAAACTGGAAAACAGGCTATCCAGCGGCCGGCCGAGCGAGCGCTCGACCTCGGCGATCGCCACGGGACGCGCGAACGGCGCCAGGCGATCCTTCAGACGGCCAAGGTCGTCGGCGAAAGCGGCGCCGAACACATCGGCGCGGGTCGACAGGAACTGACCGAGTTTGATCGCCACCGGCCCCTGGCGTTCCAGCACCCGCGCCAGCCGCTCTCCCGGCCGACCACTCCTCGCCTCGCACCCCGCGAACAGCCGCAGGAAACTCGCCAGGAACCGCGCCCAGCCGGGCAGCAGCAGCGCGATCTCCCGGGGCGCCAGGGCGTCGGCGCGCACGAGATTCCAGGCCGCGCCCAGCAGACGGGGCAGGGTCGAAAGTCCGTCGGTCAGATCGCCCACCCCTGATGCAGGGCGCAGACCCCGCCGCTGAAATTGCTGATGCTGACGCGCGAGAACCCCGCGCCTTCCATCAGCGCGGCCAGGCGGCCTTGATCCGGAAAGCGCCGGATGCTCTCCACCAGATATTCGTAGGACTGGCGGTCTCCAGCGACCGCGGCGCCCACGGCCGGGATTACACGGAACGAATAGGCGTCATAGATTCGGCGTAGCGCCTCGGTGGTGGGCCTGGAAAACTCGAGGCAAAGGAACCGGCCACCGGGGCGCAGCGCCCGCCGCGCGTCTCTCAAAGCCTTGGCGATGTCGGTGACGTTGCGCAGGCCGAAACTGATGCAATAGGCGTCGGCGCTGGCGTCCGGCAGAGGCAGGGCCTGGGCGTCGCCCACCGCCCAGATGATATGAGGATCATCGCTCCGCGTCCGGCCGGCCTCGATCATCTTCTGATTGTAGTCGATCACCACCACCCGGGCCGGCGAGCCACCGCGCCGGGCCCGGGCCCCCGCGGCCATTTTCGCGAACCGGCGGGCCATGTCGCCCGTACCCCCGGCGCAATCGACGATCACCTCGCCGGGTTGGGGATTGAGGCGCGCCGCGGCGGCGTCTTTCCACAGTCGGTGAACGCCGCCGCTCATCAGGTCGTTCATGATGTCGTAGCGCCGGGCGACGCTGTCGAAGACCCCCCGCACCAGACCTGGCTTGTCGGCCGGATCGACGTCACGATACCCGAATGTGGCCGCGTCTTCGCTCATGGCGGTCTCTTAAGGCCCAAGCGCCCGTGGCGCCAGCGGCGCTACCGGGGTAGGCAGTCCCATGCCCGAGCTTCCGGAAGTCGAGACCGTCCGCAGGGGCCTTGAGCCCCATCTGGCCGGCGCGCGCTTCGTCCGGGTGATCGCCCGGCGGCCCGACCTGCGCTTCCCCCTGCCCGACGGCTTCGTCCAGCGCCTGACCGGCGCGCGGGTCGAAAGCCTGTCGCGGCGGGGCAAATACATTCTGGCGCCTCTGGACCGGGACGATACCTTGATCATCCACCTGGGCATGACCGGCCGTTTCGTGGTCGAGGCGGGCGGTCCGCCCCAGGCGCCGGGCGAGTTCGCCCTGGCCGCGCCGGCCGATCCTAAGCATGCCCACATCGTCTTCGAGACCGACGGCGGCGCCTGCCTGACCTATTTCGACGCCCGGCGCTTTGGCTACATGGACCTGATCCCGACCGCGATGCTCGAACTTCACCCCCGCTTCGCGGCCATGGGACCGGAACCCTTGAGCCCGGCTTTCGACGCCGCGCACCTCGCGCGGGCCTTCGCCGGACGCCGGCAGGGCGCGAAGACGCTGCTGCTCGATCAGCGCGTGGTCGCCGGACTTGGCAACATCTATGTCTGCGAGGCGCTGCACCACGCCAAAATCTCACCCTTCAAGCCCGCCGCCGAGATCGGGACGCGAAAACTGACGGCTCTGCATGGCGCGATCACCATGGTGCTTAAGGCGGCGATCACGGCGGGGGGATCGACACTGCGCGATTATGCCGCGGTTGACGGCGCCATGGGCTATTTTCAGCATGACTTCCGCGTCTACGGCCGCGAAGGTGAACCCTGCCCTACGCCGCGCTGCCGGGGCGTGATCGCCCGCACGGCGCAGGCCGGCCGTTCCACCTTCCACTGTCCGGTCTGCCAGAAGTGACGCTCCGACTCGCCACCCTGCTGAGCGTCGCCCTGAGCCTGCTGGCCGGCGCCGCCGGGGCGGCGCCCCCGGTGTGGACCGTTCACGGTCCTCGCGGCGTGGTGCTGCTGTTTGGCTCCATACATTTGTTGCCCAAGGGCCTGAACTGGCGCCCCCCGGCACTGGAGGACGCGCTCGCGCGCGCCGGCGACCTATGGTTCGAACTGCCCATCGACCGAGCCACCGACGAGACCGCCGCTCGGTTGATCAATCGCCTCGGCAGGCTCACGTCCGGAGATAGTCTCTGGACCCACGTGACCGCCGATCAACGCGCCAGACTGGAAGCCGCCGCCGCGATCGTCGGGCTGGATGCACGGACATTGACGCCGTTACGACCATGGATGGCTGAAATCGCCCTGGAACTGGCGGCCGACGACCGCTCCGGAGGACTTGTTTCGGAGGGGGTCGAGTCCAGAATCCAGGATGAGGCTCCCAGTGGGGCGCGACGGCACGGGCTTGAGACCGTGGCCCAGCAGGTCGGCTTTCTGGCCGGAAGCTCGCCGGCCGATCAGATCGCCTCGCTGGACGCGACGGCGCGCGAATTGATCGCCGATGATCCAACCTACGATCGAACGGTCCGGGCCTGGCTGGAAGGCGACACCGCCGGCCTGAGGCGCGATGATCTGGCTCCCCTGGAGGCGGCCGCACCCGCGATTTACCGTCGGCTGATCGTGGAACGAAACCGCCGTTGGGCGCGTATCCTTCGTCGCCTGGCGCGAAACCCCGGCGTTACAGTGGTCGTCGTGGGCGCCGGCCATCTGATAGGACCCGACGGCGTGCCGGCGCTTCTACGGGCCGAAGGACTGGTGGTCGATGGCCCCGCAGAGGGCTCCTGAGCGTGGAGAAAAATCCCCCGGGCGCCCGCATTGACCACCCGTTGACCATCCCCTATACCGCCTCCTCCCGTTTTTTATGACTGCGCGCCCGGTAAGCCGGGGCGGTCACCCGAAAGTTGAACGACCATGGCCAACAATCCCGGCGCCAAGAAAGCCATCCGCAAGATCGAGCGCCGCACCGAAGTCAACAAGTCGCGCCGTTCGCGCGTCAGGACGTTTTTGCGCAAGTTCGACGAGGCCGTCGAGGCTGGTGACGCCATCGCCGCGAAGACCGCCTTCACCACCGCCCAAAGCGAGCTTATGAGGGCCGTCGGCAAGGGTGTCGTGCACAGGAATACCGGTGCGCGCAAGGTGTCCCGTCTACACCGTCAACTGAAGAAAATGGCCACCGCCTAAACTCTTCGCCCACATCCATAACCTATTGAACTTCATAAACATAAGTGTAATTCCCGACCCTTGGAGCGGGCTTGGCGTGTGAATCGGCGCGACCAAAGACAGACCGCCAAAGCCCTAAAAATTTATTAACTTCAGTTTTCCTAGACCCTTCCGACGCTTGGCCCGAGTCAACGGTCAAAGTGGCCGACGGAAGCGGATTTTAGCGTTGACGACGGCCCCTCCAAGGCTAGTCTGAGGCCATCAGCAGTATCGATCTTGTACGGACGATTAATCACGACGGCAGACATGTTTGTCCGCCTCGCCAGGTCGTTTGGCCCAATGATTTTGCACGCCGGAATAGAGCCAGACATGGCCACACCGCGTCAGATCGGGGGAAGCGAGACCGAGAACGCTACAGGGGTGTTGGAGATTTGGATGAACACGAACTCGGCCATGGCGACGACGACCAACTCACCCGGCGCGGTATGGACGATAGCCAGTCTGGCCTTGCGCCATGAGATGGGTGACGACGCCTTCGGCTCCTGGCTGGCGCCGACTTCGCTGCACGCGAGCCCCGAGGGCGGCCTGTGTTTGGTGACGCCCACTGGCGTCGCGCGCGACTGGATTCGTCGCTACGCCTGGAGGCGCATCGGTGAGTTGTGGGCCGCCAACGACCCCGCGGGCCGGCCACTGTGCCTAAAAACGCGCCTTGAATTCGAAGCGCAGAACGGTCGAGATTCTGGGTCGGCGCCGGCCGAGGAATTCGTGGAAGCCCAGTCCGTGGCGCCGGTGGAGGAACCTACCGCCGCGCAACCGGGTTGCCGCGCCAGCACCCTTCAGGAACGCTACAGCTTCGACACCTTCGTTGCCGGCCAATCCAACGAATTCGCCCATGCCGTGGCCCGGCGAGTGGCCTCCTGGACCGACGGCCACTTCAATCCCGTCGTTTTCCACGGCCCCTACGGCTTTGGCAAAACGCACCTGCTCAACGCCTTGGCCTGGGAGGCGATGAAGACCGCCCCCAACCGCAAGGTGGTCTACATGAATTCCGAACGGTTCCTTTCCGGCTTCATCCAGGCGGTAATGGAACGGCGGATGACGGCCTTCAAGGATGAGCTCCGCTCGGCGGATCTGCTGCTGATCGACGACGTGCAATTCATCGGCGGCAAACAG
>JAYVYH010000061.1:0-2780 GCA_043784385.1 Caulobacteraceae bacterium
GGTCACGATCCGCGACCGACGCGGCTATGTCCGCCAGGAATGGCAAAAGATGCGCGAACGCAACGAGGCGCTGGATGTCCGGATCTATGCCCGCGCCGCCGCTTGGATCCTTGGGGCCGACCGCTTCGATGAGCGGATGTGGCAAAGCCTCGAAAAACAGGCCGGGGTGGAGACCGTCGCTATCACGCCGAACACCGCGCCTGAGAAACCGACAGCCCCGCAAGCTGGGCAAGTAACCACGCCCCGGCGACGCGGCTGGAAGATCAGCACGCCCAAATACATGGAATGATGGATCCCAATGACTCTCGATGACCTCAAATCCCGCCACAGCGCACTCTTGGCTGCGCGTTACAGCGGCACGCGCACCGGCTTCCTGAAGACGGACGGACTCGATTTCGAGTCGAACTACAAGTTCAGCTTCAAAGAAATCGGCCATGATGACTGGGGCTCGATCTTCTTCAACTTTGTTGGAACTTACACTGATCACCTGACCACGCAGCCAGCCCCGGGCGTTGGAACCTACGACTGCGCCGGACTCTATGGCGTCAAGTGCGGCACCCCGACCCCGCATTTCCGCTCCAAGTTCAGGGTGACGTGGAATACGCCGTGGCCGCTGACCATATCCGCTCAGTGGCGCTTCATCGGCCCCGTCGCCTTCGACGGCAACACGGCCAACCCGTTCCTGACGATCGCCCCGGGTGTCGACGTCATCGACGCTCACATCAGATCACAGAGCTATTTCGATCTGTCGGCGAACTATAAGATCAAGGATCGCTACACCATCCGCGTCGGCATCAATAACCTGTTGGATAAAGACCCGCCCGTGGTCGACTCCAGCAACGTGGGGGTTTCGTCGCCGCCATTCGGCAACGGGAATACCTTCCCGCAGGTTTATGACAGCCTTGGTCGTGAAATCTTCATTGGCGTCACCGCTGATTTCTAAAATCCTAGTAGGTAAATATTTTCCGTGAAATGATTGGGGCGGCGGATCAAGATCCGCCGCCCCTTTTTTGTTCGCCGATGGCCTGATGACGGCCGCGCGGGCGCCCCCGGCCATCAGTCGATGGCGTAGCCGAACCGACGCACCCACGGCCCCAGAATGGTTCGGGCGGGCTGCATCTGCTCGGCATAGGCACGCCATTGGCCCACCCCGGAATCGTTGAGCCCGCGAGCGACCTGCGGCGCGCTGGGTGTGCGGATATCCCGCCCCCGAGCGGTTTCGACGAAATCCCGCATCCTCGGGCTCCAGTCGATGGATAGGTGGGCGCAGATGGCCTGGGTTTCGGCGTCGAAGTCGGCGATCAGATCCTCATTGCGACAGTAGCGTAGCAATAGATCCATCTTCTCGACATAGGCGTCGGTCAGGGCCAGGACACCGTCGTAGAGCCGGGCTGCCCGTTCAATGTCCGTGTATTCGTACATGAGAGGATTAACCTGAAAAAGCAGGCGAAAACAGCTCAACACCACGTCGCGCGGGTCGCGGATCGCGAATAGGATGCGGGCGTCGGGGAATATCTTGGCGATGTAGGGCATCCACAGCGAACTCAGCGGCATCTTGTCGACGAACACCTTGCCGGCTGGATCGACGCCGAAGCCGCGCACTGTGCGCCAGTAGTCGGCGCGGCGACGCAGGGCCTCGTCGGCAGGAATCTCCGCCAGACGATCGACGCCCGCGTCGTCGCGCAGGAAAGTCCATGCCGCGTCCTCGATGGTCCGGCGCTCCTCGAGAGCGCAGGCATCCGGATGGCTGGCGAGAACCTGTTCTAGGAGCGTCGTGCCCGAACGGTGCATTCCCATCAGGAAGACGTGCCGGACAGGCTCCTCCGGCGAAAGCGGCTCTGTCGGTTTGCCAAGTGGGGAACGCTTCCAGAGTTGCACGGGCGCGGCGCGGAAGTAGCGGGTCATCCGCTCGGTATAGGCGACGCCGCTTTCAACATCAGGTCGGTCGAACTGCGGGCGATAAGTGACCCGCACGAGGCGGTTGGCGTAGGCATAGGCCTCCCAGGCCGCGGGCCAATCCTTGCGGTCGGCCAGGATGTCGCCCAACAGCTTACGGACGCTGGCCTCGTGGAGAGGCGCGAGGCCGCCACGGGCGAGGAGAACGCGGATACGCTTTTCCGCCTCATCGTCACGGCCTTCATGGTGCTCAAGCATCGCCAGGGTGTGAACCGCCGAGGTCTGAGCCGGGTTCAGGGCAAGAGCGCGTTTCGCGAGCCCTCGCGCTTCGTCATACGATTTAGCCTTGAAGGCGATCGCCGAAAGGCTGCCCAGCGGGTCTGGAAAGTCGGGCGCCAATGCGATCGCCTGTTCCAGGTGCTGGCGTGCGCGGAAAGCGTCTCCCGCCACGCCGAAGGCTAGGCCCAGGCCATGATGGGCGGGAGCGAGGCGCGGATCCAGCGCCAAGGCTCCCTGGAATGCCTCGATGGCTTCGCGGGTCCGCCCCTGTTGGGAAAACGATTGCCCCATGGCATTGAGAATCAGCGGGTCGTAGGGATCCATGGCCCTGGCGCGGGTAAGCAGGCCAAGAGACTCGATGAAGCGGCTGGCCTGTTCATGGCCATAGGCGGCCAGATTGAGGAGAAGCGGCGTTTCGTGACCTGCGGCGATCGCCTCGAAGGCCAAACGCACGGCCAAGCTGGTGTCGTCCGCGTCCAGGGCGGCATTGACGGCATCGAGACTATCCTGGAGTTGCAAGGAGGGTTCACACCTTTCGGAAGTGCGCCCGAATCTATGGTCAACTCTGGGTCCGGCGCTAAAATGAGCGATGGACCATACCGCCC
>JAYVYH010000062.1:0-12362 GCA_043784385.1 Caulobacteraceae bacterium
CTGGACAGCACCACATAGCCATTGTCCTCGAAGAACGCGCACGCCTCATCGATGTCTTGGGCCGGGTCAAAAGCCGGCGGCGCCTGTCGACTGACCCGCCCGAAGCCCTGGGTCGCGCGTCGCGGATCGCCGCTGGCGTTCTTCTCCGGTTGTAGTTTCAAAGCCACGGGCGCTCGCCTCCTTGACCCTCTTTAGCTAACGTTCCAGCTAAAGCTTATGATCTTCACGGTCTACCAAGCTAAGACCCAGCCCTCCAAGCTAATCGCTTACGCCCTCGTTGGCGAGGAGGTGATCATTGCGCGGGGCGACAAGCCGGTGGTCAAGCTGACGGCGCTGCAGCCGGCCAGGAAGGGGGCAGTCTTCGGCTCAACGAGAGGACGGATCGCCCGCACGGACGCGTTCTTCCAACCGCTGCCGGATGAAGAACTGGCGCTGTGGAACGGCGGAGGCGATTGAAGCTTGTGCTCGATACTCACGCCCTGATCTGGTTCCTGGCCGGCGATAGGCGGTTGCCCGCGCGAACCCGCGCCGAGATCGAGGCCGCTGGTCTCGAAGCCATGGTCAGCGCGGTCTCGGCCATGGAGGTCGCCACCAAACATCGTCTCGGCAAATTACCCGAGGCCGACCTACTCGCGCGCCGGTTCGAAATATCGATCGAGGAACATGGGTTCTCCGGTTTGCCGATCAGCCTCGCCCAAGCCGAATTGGCGGTAAATCCCGGTGAGCCCGCCACCGTCAGGGGATGGCTGGATACGTCCACGCCCGAACCGATGTTGCACCTGGCGACATTTGGATCGAGCGTAGCGCCGTATGGGACCGCGGCGAGCCTCCTGGCGTTTGACCGGGCGCTTCTGAACGACCGGCTGCTGGACGTCGAGACCACCACGCCTATGCCTCCAGGCGGGCCCTAACAAGTCGGTCAAAGCATCAACAGTCGGACGATTCCGCGATTGGCAGTCGAGGCTTCTCGGCCTAGCTCATGGCGGCCGAATTCCGGCGAGACCTCAGTGAAGCCCCAATGACCACACCCCGCCGCAGCTGCGCTGAATTCCTTAACCTGACTCACCCAGTGGGCACCCACCGCTGGGAGCTCAAGGTCGATGAATCCATGACCGGAGGCCGGGGGTCACTATTCGGAGGCGTCGGGCTGGCGGCGGGGATCGTGGCGCTGGAGCAGGCGACCGGCAAGCCGATGATCTGGGCGACGGGGCAGTATCTTTCGATCACCCAACAGCCGGTGACCATCGACCTGGAAGTCCAGCTGCCGGCCCAGGGGCGGATGGTTACCCAGGGACGTGTCGTGGGCCATGTCGGCGAGCGCGAGATCATCAGCGTGTTCGGCGCCGTGGGCGTGCGGCCGCCAGTGGCCAGCGGTTGCTGGGTGGAGTGCCCGGTGGCCCCGCCCCCCCAGGACTGTCCGTCGATCGATCGCAATCACGAGGGCGACAGCATCCACAAACATGTCGAGTTGCGCCTGGCCCGCGGCTGCTTCGGCTTTTCGATGTTCGGCGAGCCGACAGACGACGGTCGGTCGTTGCTATGGGCACGGATGCCCGAGATCGAGCACGACAGCGCCGCGCTGGGGATCATCGCCGACTACATGCCCTCGGTGCTGGGTAACGCCCTGGGCCGGGTGGCGCACTGCACCAGCCTGGACAACACCATCCGCTTCGCCAATCGGCGTCCCACCGAATGGGTGCTGTGTGACAACCGCATGGAATATGTCGGCGGCGGTTTCGGCCACGGCACGGTGCATATGTGGAGCGAGGACGGCGTTCTGCTGGCGACGGGCAGCCAGTCGCTGATCGTACGGTTGCCGACTTGACCGCCCCCTGGGTCATGGCGTCAATCACCATCAACCGGGGTTAGCCCGGATCGGATAGGGAGACGGGCATGACCTGGCAGGGCTGGAACTATGGCGACCTGTTCGACGCAGTGGCTACCGTGGTCGACCCTAAGCACCCCGCCCTGATCCACGGCGAACACACCGTCACCTGGGGCGAGCTCGACCGCCGCACCAACAATCTGGCCCGCGCGCTGATCGACGGCGGGGCGCATTCTCCCGGCGTTCGGGCCGGCGAAAAGACCGCCTTCTACCTGCGCAACCATCCCGCCTACATGGAGGGGCTGATCGCGACGTTCAAAGCCCGGCAGGTCCATGTCAACGTCAACTATCGCTACGTCGCCGACGAGGTTCACTACATCTTCGAAAACTCCGATGCGACGACGGTGATCTTCGCGCGCGAGTTCGCGCCGATCGTCGAGCAGATCAGACCCCGCCTGCCGATGGTGCGGCGCTGGCTGATCGTCGAGGACGGCGCAGCCGAGGCGACGCCCGATTTCGCCGAACCGTTCGAGGCTCTGGCGGCCGACGGCGACGGTCGGCCGCTGGGAATAGCCCGGTCGCCCGACGACCTGTTCTTCATCTACACCGGGGGCACCACCGGCATGCCCAAGGGGGTGATGTGGCGTCAGGACTGCCTGCGCCGGGCCCTGATGAATCCCGCCCTGGTCACACGCATGCCGGTCAACCTGGCAGACCACCTGGAGATCGTGCGCGAGGCCGGCCAGGGATCGGTGAACATGCCGGCCTGCCCGCTGATGCACGGTACCGGCCTGCTGACCGCCATGTCGACGATGATCTCCTGCGGCGCCGTGGTGACCCTGCAATCGCCGCGCCTCGACGCGCACGAACTGTGGGCGCAGGTCGATCGGCATAAGGTTTCGCAGATCGTTATTGTCGGCGATGCGTTCGGCAAGCCGATGCTGCGCGCGCTGGAGGAGGCGCCGGGACGCTATGACGCCTCCAGCGTACTCTCCATCGTCTCCTCCGGGATCATGTGGAGCACCGAGGTCAAGCAGGGTCTGCTGCGCCACCTGCCCCAGGCGGCGATGGTGGATTCGTTCGGCTCGTCCGAGGCGGTGGGTTTCGGCCTGTCGATCATGACCGCCGAGGGCGAGGTAGAGACCGCCAAGTTCCAGATTGGCGACAACGTCAAGGTGTTTACCCCCGAGGGCCGCGAAGTGGCGCCGGGCGGCGGCGAGCAGGGCCTGATCGCCCGGGGCGATCCCCTGCCGGAAGGCTACTACAAGGACCAGGCCAAGACCGATGCCACGTTCAGGACTATCGACGGGGTGCGCTATTCGATCCCCGGGGATTTTTGTACCGTTGAAACCGACGGCACGATCACCCTGTTGGGCCGCGGCAGCGGCTGCATCAACACCGCCGGCGAGAAGGTATTCCCCGAGGAGGTCGAAGAGGCACTAAAGTTGCATCCCGATATCGAGGACGCGCTGGTGGTGGGCGTGCCCGATGAAAAATGGGGCCAGTCGGTCACTGGCGTGATCGAACTGCGCGACGGCGCGACGTTCGACGAGCTCTCGATCCGCGAGCACGTGCGCAAGCACCTGGCCGGCTACAAGGCGCCAAAACGGCTGTTCGCGGTGGCCAGGATGTTCCGGGCGCCCAACGGCAAGTCGGATTATAAGTCGGCGCGGGAGCATGCGTTGGGGGAAATTGAGCGGGGGTAGAGCCCGCTCCAAAACCACCGCCAGCACTGCTTGTTTGCGCTCCAAATGCATTCCGATACGAAGCGAGCTGTAGGGCGCCACAACAGGAGGAAAGACGCGTGAGCGTCGCGTGGCTGTTCAACGCCTTCACCGAGGCCGATGGCGCCACGCGGTTCGCGCCGGGCAGCCACAAACTGAACCGCGCGCCACGGCCGGACGAGGCCGGCGTCGCGACCATCCCACTTGAGGCGCCCGCCGATTCGATCGTCGTGTTCGAAAGCCGGGTCTGGCACAAAACCGGGCACAACCGCACGGCGTCCGAAACCCGGGCCGGCGCGTTCGCCTGGTTCACCAAGCCGGTCTACCGCGCCCAGGAGAACTGGCTCCTGTCGCTGAAGCCTGAAGTGAAACAGTTCGCCTCGGAAGAGATGCTGGTTCTGCTTGGCTACAGGGGAGACCTGCTCGGCCTCGTCAACGGCGCCTCGCCGGTCTGAACCGATTGGGTCCGGCCCCTCGGCGCGGGACCCGTCCTGCGCTACCAAGGCTCTCCCGACCCCCGAGAGCCCGATCATGAAGAGCCGATTTACCCTGTTCGTGATCGCCGCCATGATCGGGGGAGTGCTGACCGGCTTCGTGCTGAACCAAACCATCACCGATCCGGCCCGGTTGAAACAGGTGGCGGAATGGCTGTCGATCCTAACCGACGTCTTCCTGCGCCTGATCAAGATGATCATCGCGCCGCTGGTATTCTCCACCCTGGTGGTCGGCATCGCCCATATGGAAGACAGCGCTGCCATCGGCCGGGTGGGCGTGAAGACCATTGGCTGGTTCATCGGCGCCTCCCTGGTCTCGCTGCTGATCGGCCTGATCATGGTCCATATTCTCCAGCCGGGCGTCGGGCTGAACCTCAGCGTGCCGGCCCTGACCGCCAAAAGCGACGTCACCGCCCAGGCCCTGACCCTGAAGGATTTCATCACCCACGTTTTCCCGACCTCGATCGTCGGGGCAATGGCCGACAACCAGATCCTGCAGATCGTGGTGTTCTCGATCTTCGTGGGCACGGCCATCGCCGCGGTGGAGGATCGCGCTCCCGCTGTGATGGCCCTGGCCGAACAGGTGGCCCAGATCATGTTGAAGGTCACCGGCTATGTGATGCTGTTCGCCCCGTTCGCGATCTTCGCCGCTTTGGCCTCGACCGTGGCGACCCAGGGTGTGAGCGTGCTGCTGGGATATGCGAAATTCGTTGGCGGGTTCTACCTGTCGCTCGGCCTACTCTGGGGTTTGCTGATCGCCGTGTGTTTCCTTGTCATCGGCCGTCGGGCCGGCGCCCTGGTGGCCGCCATCCGCGATCCGGCCGTGCTGGCCTTTTCCACCGCCAGTTCCGAGTCGGCCTATCCGCGGATCCTGGAGGGGTTGCAGACCTTCGGCGTCTCGCGCCGGATCGCCAGTTTCGTCCTGCCACTCGGATATTCGTTCAATCTGGACGGTTCTATGATGTACTGCACTTTCGCCACCCTGTTCATCGCCCAGGCCTATCACGTGCCTCTGACCCTGGGTCAGCAGATCATCATGCTTCTGCTGTTGATGGTCACCAGCAAGGGCATGGCGGGCGTACCCCGCGCATCCCTGGTGGTGATCGCCGCCACGCTCTCCACCTTCCATCTACCCGAGGCCGGCCTGCTGCTGATCCTGGCCGTCGATCATCTCCTCGACATGGGCCGCAGCGCCACCAATGTGGTTGGCAACAGCGTCGCAGCGACGGTGATCGCCAAGTGGGAGGGAGAGCTGAGCGATCAGCCCTCGAACGTCTCGCGGGTGATCGCGTAATATAGGTTGCGCGAGGGTCCGGTTGGCGTGTCCATCGTCAGGAATCGGTCAGTGAGGTTCGCGCCCAGCTTCTCCACCGCCCGGCGGGACCGGAAATTGGTCTCGCCGACGCGAAAGATCACCGTACCGACGAACCTGAATGCGTGGGTCAGCATGATCTGCTTCATGTCACTGTTGTAGGCGCCTCCCCAATAGGCCCGGCCCAGAAACGTCCAGCCGATCTCGATCTCGCCTGCGTCGGTGTAGAGCGCGCTGTAGCGCGACCAGCCGGCCACCACGCCGGTCTTCCGGCAGATGGCCGTCAATGCCCCGCCCGAGGCCAGGCCGTCTCCGAAGAACGCGCGAAAAACGTCCTCCTTCCAGCGGTCGCCCTGCGGGTGGAGATCCCAGACGGCGGGATCGGAGCCCAGCCCGAACAAGGCAACATGGTCCTCCGCCGTCGTCGGCCGCATGGCGATGACCTCGCCGGTCAGATGGGGCTGATAGTCGAACATGGCTCTTCTATAGCTTGAGCCGACCCCGTCGGTGAAGCCGGGAGGCTGTGCGCGCCTATGGCGAGGTCGCCACGGTCGGCCGCTCTCCTCTACGGCGTCCACGTCCAGTCGGCGCTGGACACGCGGCAGCCGCCGCCGGGGGCTACTTTCCACGCCCGGCCCCGCACCACGCGCCCGGGGCGCTCGGCGGTGGGTTCGCCGTTTTTCAGCGCCAGGCGACCGTTCACGATTACATCGACCACGCCGGTCGCATACTGAGCAGGGATCTCGAAGGTGGCGTGATCCTGGATCGTCGCCGGGTCGAAAAGCACCACGTCGGCCGTGTATCCGGCTTTCAGATAGCCGCGATCGTTCAACGACAGGGTCTCGGCCGGCAGGGCCGAGAGCTTGCGAATGGCCGCTGGCAAGGTCAGGACCTTGTCGTCGCGGACATACTTGGCCAGCACCCGGGCGAAATTGCCGTAGGCGCGAGGGTGGTCGTGCGAGAGCAGGAACACCCCCTCGTTGGAGGGCGCGCCGGCATCGGAATCAAAGCTCATCCATGGCAGGGCTACCTCGCGCCTGACGTTGGCCTCGCTCATCTCGAAATAGGCCACTTCGATGCGTGATCCGTCCTCGACCACCAGGTCCATCGCGGTCTCTTCCGGCGTCTTGCCGCGCATCCGCGCCACCTCGGCCAAAGTCTTACCGGCCAACGGCTTCAGGGCGGCGGTCTTGAAGCCGAGCAGCAGGATGCCCTCCGGCCCGGCTGAGCCATAGCCGTTGTCCCAGTCGGCCGGATGGGCGTTGCGCATCTCAGGGGCGACGCGGGCGCGGATCGCCGGGTCCTTCAGCCGCTCGATCCATTTTTCCAGCCCGCCGTCCTGAACCCAGGGCGGCATCGAGGCGTCGAGGCCGGTGGCGCTGGCCACGTAGGCGTACATGTCGGCGGTGATCCGGATCCCGTGGGTCCGGGCGTCCTCGATCTTGGCGATGGCAGGCTCCAGCTTGGCCCAGTTGTCCTTGCCCGCCTGTTTGAAGTGATAGATCTCGGCCGGCGCGCCGCTGCCCTGGGCGACGGCGATGGTTTCGTCGATCGACTCGATCAGCCGGTCGCCCTCGTTGCGGATGTGGGCGATATACATCCCGCCGCATCGGCCCGACTCCTTGGCCAGGTCGATCAGCTCCGGGGTCTTGGCGAAGGTCGCCGGCACGTATTCCAGCGCCGTGGTCAGGCCGAAAGCCCCGTCCTCCATGGCCGCGCTGACCAGGCCGCGCATCCGGTCCAGCTGTTCGGGTGTCGGCTGCACGTTCCCCTCGCCCAGCACATGGGTCCGCACCGTCGAGGCGCTGACGAACGAGCCGACATTGACCGAGATTCCCCGCCGCTCGAGGCCGCGCAGATATTCGTCCAGGGTCGTCCAGTCGATCTTGTATTTGATATCACCCTCGCGGGTTTCGATCAGCCGCTTCATCTCCGGGGTCAGCGGGCCTTCGGAATCTTCCCCCAGCACCTCCAGGGTCACGCCCTGGCGAAGATCGCTTTGCGCGCGGCCGTCGACCAGCAGGGTCTCCTCCGGATGGGCCAGCATGTTGATGAAACCCGGCGCCACGGCCAGGCCCGCCGCGTCGATCTCCTTGTCGCCATGGCCGGCGATATGCGGTCCCACCGCCGCGATCCGCTCACCCCGCAACGCCACGTCGCCGACAAACGGCGCGCCGCCCGATCCATCGTAGATCGTCCCGCCGCGAACGATCAGCGTATAGGCCTCGTGGCCGGCCGGCGCGGCGTTCGCCGCCGCGGCAACCGCGCCCAGGGCCAGGCCCGCCAAAATCCCAATCCGTGTCATGACTCCCCTTCCGGGTCTGGAACCCGCGTTATCGATTGCCATTGCTTTGCGCGTCTTTTGAGCAAAAGTTGAGGCCAAAGCGACGGCGATAACAGCCGCGATGGAGGACGACATGGAAGCGACACGCAGAGACGCGCTTGGCCTGATGGGCGCGGCGGCGGGGGCGGCGATGATGGCGTGGGCCGGGACGGCGACGGCGGCGCGCCAGCTCGGCAGTCCGGTTAAGACCCTGTTCTGGACCGCCAGCGTCACACCTTGCGACAAGGCCCTGAAGTTCGACCCCGGCGCATTCCGCGATATCCTCGCCTGGTACAAGCATTGCGGCGCCGACGGGGTGGTGGTGCTGGGCACCAGCGGTGAATTCCCGTCATTCTCAATGGCCGAGCGCAAGCTGATCGCCGAGACGGCCCTGAAGGACAAAATCGGGCTGAACATTATCATCGGTCCAGGCACGCCCAATTTTCCCGAGACCCTCGAGCTGTCGCAACATGCCGCCGACCACGGCGCCGACGGCCTGCTGGTCATCCCGCCGTTCTATTACAACAATCCTGGAACCGGGCCTCTGACCCGCTACTATTCGATGCTGTTCGATCAGGTACGAATCCCGATCAATTTGTACCACATCCCGGGGACCAGCGAGGCGTCGATCTCGATCGAGCTGCTGCACAATCTTGAGCACTATCCCAACCTGGCCGGCATCAAGGATTCCACGGGCAACGCGGCGGGCTACGCCGAATTCGTGCGCGGCTTTCCAGCCTTGAACATGCGCACCGGCACCGGCAGCAATCTCGAGCACGCCCTCGACCACGGCATGGGCGCCATCCTCGCCGAAGGCAACGTGTTCACCCGGATGTGCGCGGACATCTTCACCGCGTTCCGGGCCGGCAAGGACTACAAGGCGCCCCTTGCGCGGATGCGGGTCGCCGAACGCATGATGCGCGCCGCCGAAACCGGCATCGATTCGTACGGGCCAATGAAATATGCGGTCGGCCTGGAGATGGGCGGACCCCAGACCTATCAGCGCCCACCTAACCCCGACGTCACCGACTCACAGAAGGCCGCGATCCGCGAGACGCTGGCGAAGATCAAGGACATGGCGTGAAGCCGGACCGGGGAGGGATGGCGACGATGAAGACCCTGATCGCTCTTGGGCTCGTCCTGGGATTGGTCGCCGGCCCGGCGCTCGCCGCCGGCGCGCCGCCGGCCAATGTCGACTGGCCGACTTACGCGGCCGATCTGGCCGGAAGCCGCTATCGGCCGCTGGACCAGATCAACGCCACCAACTTCAGCAATCTGGAGGTAGCCTGGCGGTTCAAGACCGACGCGCTGGGCACACGGCCGGAATACAAACTCGAAGGCACCCCGCTGGAGGTGGACGGGGTGATCTACGCCACCGCCGGCACGCGCCGGGCCGTGGTGGCCCTCGACGCGGTCACCGGCGAGCTGCTCTGGGTGCATGGCGAGAAGGAGGGCGCGCGCGGCGCGGCCTCGCCGCGTCAACTCTCGGGCCGAGGCGTCGCCTACTGGTCGGACGGCAAGGAGAAGCGGGTTCTCTACGTCACCCAGGGCTATCGGCTGGTGTCGCTCGACGCCCGCACCGGTCAGCGCGTGGTCTCGTTCGGCGACGCCGGCGAGGTCGATCTGAAGAAGGATTGGGACCAGGACGTCTGGCCCGACCTGACCACCGGCGAGGCCGGGTTGCATGCCACGCCCCTGGTCGTCAATGATACCGTGGTGGTCGGCGCCGCGTTCCGCGAGGGCTTTACCCCGGCGCGGATGAACAACAACAAGGGCTATGTGCGCGCCTTCGACGTGCGCACCGGCAAGCGCCTGTGGACCTTCCACAACATCCCCAAGAAGGGTGAGTTCGGCTACGACACGTGGCTGAACGGCTCGGCCGACACCACCGGCAACACCGGGGTGTGGACGCAGATGACCGCCGACCCGGCCCTCAATCTCGTCTATCTGCCGATCGAATCCCCGACCAGCGACTTCTACGGCGGCCAGCGGCCGGGTCCGGGCCTGTTCGGCAACACCCTGGTGGCGGTTGACCTGACCAATGGCCAGCGCAAGTGGCACGAACAGCAGATCCACCATGAAATCTGGGACTACGACAACTCTTCCGCGCCGTTGCTGATCGACGTCACTGTCGCGGGCAAGGCGGTGAAGGCGGTCGCCCTGCCGTCCAAACAGGGGTTCCTCTATGTCTACGACCGAGCCACCGGCCAGCCGGTCTGGCCGATTCCCGAGCGCAAGGTCCCCAAGGGCGACGTGCCCGGCGAATGGTATGCACCGACCCAGCCGATCCCATCCAAGCCGCCGCAGTACGCGCGTAACGGCATCGGCGAGAGCGACCTGATCGACTTCACGCCGGAGCTGCACGCAAAGGCGCTGCAGCTGGTCAAAAGCTACAAGATGGGGCCGGTCTACACGCCGCCGATCCTGAGCCAGTCGCCTGGGCCGCTCGGGGTGCTCAACATGTCGGCTAATGGCGGCACCAACTGGCCGGGCGGCGCATTCGATCCGGAGACCCACACCGCCTACCTCTACGCCTGCAACTCCTGCGTCGAGGACATCGGGCTAGTGCCCGGGCCCAAGGAAATGACCGACTTGCGCTACGTGGTCGGCGTGGCCGGCGAACAGGCGCGGATGATAAAGGGACCCGGCGAGAGCGTCGGCGCCGATTCGCCGCCGCCGCCCAAGCATCCGGGGCCTAGCGGCTATCGCACCCTCGAGGTGGACGGCCTGCCCTTGGTCAAACCGCCCTATGGGACCATCACCGCGATGGATCTCGACAAGGGTGACATGCTCTGGCAGATCCCGCACGGTGAGACGCCAGATTTGCTGCGCCACCATCCGGCGCTCAAGGGGCTCGCCATCCCGCGCACCGGCCAGAGCAGCTACAACATAGGCGTCTTGGTCACCAAATCGCTGGTGATCGCCGGCGATCCGCAGGTCACCACTACCAACGATCATCCACGCGGCGCCATGCTGCGCGCCTATGACAAGAAGACCGGCAAGGAGGTCGGGGCGGTGTGGATGCCGGCGCCACAGAGCGGCTCACCGATGACCTATGAGATCGACGGCAAGCAGTATCTGGTGGTCGCCATCAGCGGCGGAAACTATAGCGGCGAATACGTCGCTTTCACCCTGCCCGCCGCCGAATGACGCGGCGCTTCTTCCAGCCCGCTGCCAGGCGGACCCTGGCCGCGTTCGCCTTCGCGGCGCTCGTCCTGGCGGCGGGCGGGGAGGGCGGGCGCAGTGTGTGGGGCGGCGTCTACACCGAGGCCCAGGCGGCGCGGGGCGCCGAGGCCTATCAGGCCAACTGCCAAAGCTGTCACGGCGCGCAGCTCACTGGCCAGGGCGAGGCCAAACCGCTCAGCGGGGCGTCGTTCCTGTCTGGTTGGAACGGCCTTAGCGTCGGCGACCTGTTCGAGCGCATACGCACGACCATGCCGATGACCGCGCCCAAGTCGCTGCCGCGCGACACCTATGCCGACATCCTGGCCTATCTGCTGAAGTTCAACGGCTTCCCGCCCGGGATGGGTGACCTGCCGGGCCGCGCCGAGCGGCTCGCCGATATCCGCTTCGACGCCTTCAGATCCTCGAGCCTCGGCGTGGCCGGCGCGTGGGCGGCGACCGCGGCGACGCCGGCCTCCGACGCCGGGCCCAACGGCGCGCCCAATCCCTATGCCGCTGATGCCGATTTCCTGAAGATGCCTCCCGGCCGCAAGATGGGTTCGACCAGCGGCGTGGCCGTCGACGGTCGCGGCCACATCTGGGTCGCCGACCGCTGCGGCGCCAACGACTGTGCCGGCAGCCCTCTCGACCCGATCCTTGAGTTCGACGCCAAGGGACGTTTCGTGAAGGCGTTCGGGCGAGGCCTGTTGCTATTCCCACACGGTGTGTTCGTGGACGCCCGGGACCATATCTGGGTGACCGATGTCCACTCGGCGCCCGGCAAGGGCGCGCAGGTGTTCGAGTTCGACCGCGACGGCCGCGTGCTGCGAACCCTGGGCAAGGCCGGCGTGGCGGTGGCGGGGACCGACACCTTCGCCGAGCCGAGCGCGGTCGCCGTCGCGCGCGACGGAACCATCTATGTCGCCGACGGCCACACCGAGCGGCGCGACCCGGCGCGGATCGTCAAGCTCGACGCCAGCGGCAGGTTCGCCAGGCAATGGGGCGCGCGAGGCGACGCGCCAGGCCAGATCGAGGTGCCGCACAGCCTCGCCATCGATTCGCGCGGCCGGATCTTCGTCGCCGACCGCTGGAACAACCGCGTCGAGATCTTCGACGCCAATGGCAAGCTGCTGGACGTCTGGACCCAGTTCGGCCGCCCCAGTGGCGTCTACATCGACCGGAACGACATCCTCTATGTGACCGACTCCGAATCGAGGACGCCGGAGGGCTATGGTCACCATCCAGGCTGGAAACGCGGTATCCGGATCGGCAGCGCTCGCACGGGCAAAGTCACGGCGTTCATCCCTGACACCGAGCCCAATCCCGACGCCAAGGCCACAAGCGGCGGCGAAGGGGTGTGGGCGGACGCCCGTGGTGTAGTCTTTGCCGCGGAGGTCGGCCAGAAGGCCGTCGTCAGGTATGCGCGCAAGCCTTCGCCTTGAGGCCGGGACCTTTTGGGTTCCGAGGGCGGCCGTGACCTATCAATGCTCGGCGGCGGAACAAAATACGCCTCGAGGCGTTC
>JAYVYH010000063.1:0-3070 GCA_043784385.1 Caulobacteraceae bacterium
ATGTCTCCTTCGGCGCCTGGCTTGGAAACCGGCCGGCCAACACCGCCAGCAGGTCATGTTGCTGGGCTGATTGCTTGAGCAGCGGCGGCAGCGTGGCGGTGACCTGCGCCAATTGCGATTCCTGCGTGGCGACATCGAGCCGGCTCGCGTAGCCTTTGGACAGTTGGTAGCGAAGCGTCTCGACGCTCTTGGTGTTGAGGTCGATGAGCTGTCGCGTGGCGTCGATCTGCGCCTCCAGCGCGGCCTGCTGGATCGCGGCGGCCACGACATTATTGACCAGCGAAATATTTGCCGCGATCATTTCAAAGCGTACGGCCTGTTCCTGCGCCTTGATCAGCTCGGTATTTCGGCGATTGAGACCGAAAACGTCCGGCGTATAAGAAACATTGACTTGTGGTGTAAAAATACTGTATTCAAAAGTATTCGAGTTGGGTGTGGGCGCCAGTTCTCCTGACTGCCCCTGATGGATGGCGGAAAGGCCGGCCGTGACATTGGGGTAGTAGACACCCCGTTGGGCCAGCACGTTTTCCCTCGCCGCCGCCAACGCCGCCTGGGCCGCCTTGAGGTCGTGATTGTTGGCCAGCGACTGTTCGATCAGCGCGTTGAGTGGCGGGGAATGGAACAGCGTCCACCAGTCTCCTGCGATCTCCGATCCCTTGACGAAATGCTGCGCCTCCCCGCCGGTGACGCCTGGGCTGGAGGCGGTGGTCGATAGCGGCTGGGCGGTATAGTCGCTGACATCGGGAGCCGCCGGTTTCTTGAAGTCAGGCCCCACGGCGCAGCCGGCGATCACCACACAGGCCAGAGCCGTCACGCAACCCAAAGCGACGCCGCCCACGTTCATCCCGGGATCGGCGTGGTGGTCCTGATCATGGCGGCGCTTTTCCTGTCGTGAGCCTACAGGGCGAATAGGCGGTGCGCCTCGGCGCGACCATGCCGAGATTTCCCGATTTTACCGGGAACTTTTCCCGATGTGCCGCGAGGCGTTATTTCATCACATGAAATTGCGCGTGTGCATGTCGCTGAGGCGTTGTGCGTCGCCGGGTTCGAAACCCAGGCGCAACAGCCGCGCTTTACGGCCGGCCGCCATGTCGAGCTTCAGCTGTTGCACGGCGGCATGGCCGCGCGCCACGGCGGCGGGTGTCAAGTCTCCAGCGGCCAGCAGCACCAGCGCATCGAACACCTCTTCGTTCAGCCCCGCTGTCGGCGCCAGTTCCTCATGGCGTTGTTCGACCGCGCTTCGCAGCTGCGTCCGGTAGTCGGGTTGCGCCGCCAAGCGGTGCTCCAAGTGGGCCATGCCGAAAGCGACGTGGCGGGCCTCATCGCGGGCCGCCAAGCGGCAGATATGGCGCGTCACCGGGTCGGGCGCGTGCTCGTGCAGGAAGTTCAGCAAATTGATGAAGCTGCCTTCGCCCAGCACCGAGAGCAGGAAGGTCGCGGTGGAAAAGTCGGGCGTGTGCAGCAGGCTTTGTAGTGAGGCCTGGCCGCCCGCCGTCGATAGCATCGGGGCGTGTCCGCGCAGGCCGAGGCGCCGCGTGAACACCTCTATATGCCGGGCTTCGTCGGCGCATTGCAGCGCCAGGGCCTGCTGCACTTCGCGGTATTGCGGATGCACCTGGCCCAGGTGCCGGGCCGGCACGACCAGGGCGGCGTTTTCGTTTTCGACCAGGTAAGTCATCACCTGAGCCACGGCCGCCTCGATGGCCGGCGGCAGGTCGAAGCTCGCCTCCCAGTCTATCGCCGTCTGCGGGTCCCATTGCGCGGCCGCCGCCTGGCGATAGAGTTCGCCGGCCGTGGCGGCCCACAACTCGTCGCGGGTGCGTAGTGCAAAGCCGATCGCTGGGCTGCCCGCTTCGACGGTGGCGCCGCGCGCCGAGAGGCCCCAGGCGGGGTCGGCCTGGGCGGCGGGCAGTTCGCCGGCGGCCAGTTCCGATTGGCCCGTCGCCATCGCACCCAGCCAGCGGCCTTCCACCCACTGACCACGCGTCACCACAGCCTCCGTCGCGCTCATGTGGATGTCATGGCCCTGTTGGCGGCACCAGGCGGCCAGGTGCAGTCCCCACTGCGGCGCCCGGCCCTGAACCTTCAGGCTGGCGCCGACCGGCAGTTCGGCCAGCGCCCGACGGATGAGAAGCAAGGCGCCTCCGTCCAGCCCGAGGGCTTCAATATCTATAGTCGGCATCGAGGATCCGGCCGTCGGCCCCATAGAACGCGACTTCGTCAACCGCCGTCTCCAGTTGCGAATAGCCACTGACCCGGCCCGGACGCCACTGGCGCACGCCCTCCAGATACATCAGCGGGCGAACCTCCGGGTCGTCCCAGCGCATAGCCAGCAGCAGCTCGATGAACCCCGCCACCTCCGCCTCCGGCGCACCCGGGCTGATGGTGAAGTTGCAGTGGTCATAGGTGGCGGTGGTATCGATCACCCGCGTGCCGCCGGCGGGCAGGGCGCCGTCGAGGCCGAACGCCAGGTGGTTGCCGTCGATCATGCAGCAGGCGTCCACCTCGCCGGCCAGCATGGCCACCGCCGCGTCGCGTTCGCCGCCGATGTGGTCGCCGTGTTTGCCGCTCAGCACGTCGAACCTACGCACCTCGAAGTCGCGCCCTCCGACCAGGCCCGACCGGCGCAGGTGGTGCAGCGGGATCAGCGTGGCCTGCGGTGAGTCGATGGCGCCCACGCCCAGCGTCTTGCCGCGCAGATCGCCGATCCCAGTCAGCGGGCTGTCGGCGCGCACGACCACCACGGAGCGCAGGTCGCAATCGGTGTCGCGCATGGCCGCGGCCCGCACGGACTGGCCTCGGCTACGCGCCATCCGCTCGGCGCGCACCCAGGCCAGCGGCGAATTCCAGGCCAGATCGATCCTGCCGTCGAACTGCGCCTCAACCTGGGCTTCGTAGTTGGAGAACAGCACGTAGTCGAAGGCCAGGCCCTGCCGGGAAAACCAGGCTTTGAAGCCTTCCCAAATGGTGACCACCTTGGGCGCATAGGCCACGGCGCCCATCACGAGCGTGGGTTTGTTCAAAGCGTCGATCCTCAAAGGCGCGGCGGGTTAGCAGTGGCCCTACCGAG
>JAYVYH010000064.1:0-24091 GCA_043784385.1 Caulobacteraceae bacterium
CGCCCACCGATTCTTACTCATAGGCGGGATCATCGTCCATGCAGAGATGAGTGCAGGGTTCGAACTTGACCTCCATCGCGCACGATTGCCTGAGCTTCCTCATGGTGAGCTTGGTTGGACGAAAGTTTCCAAAACAAAACTCACTGCGTACAAAAGATTTGTAGACGTTTTTTTCGATAATCCACGTGAACATAGACCGCTAGAATTTCACGCTCTGGCCGTCGATTCACATCGCTTGAATGACAAGCTGTTTAACAAGGGATCTCGGTCAATCGGATTTAACAAAGAGATATTTCAGATTTGTATGAAGTTAGCACGACTTCACCGGCGACGGCTGTTCCATGTCTATCCTGACGCTCGCAACACCGATCAATCGACGGACGAATTGCGCCTGATATTAAATCGGGCCGTCAAGAAGAGAGGCGACACGCGCGACTGGGCGTTTCGACGAGTGCATTTCCGCGATTCAAGGACCTTGCAATCGCTACAGTTGGTCGACGTACTCCTTGGGGCCGTGGCGTTTAGATTGAACGGCCATGACCAAAAACCGGAGGCGTCGCCGGCCAAACTAGCCCTTTCGTCCCACATATTGCAGAGAGCCCGAGTCCGCGACGTCACACGTGACACCGCCGTTGCCGGGAAGTTCACGCTTTGGCACCGCACGCTGAAATAGGTCTCGCAGCCCTAGACCAAGGGTCACCGCCTGGGGCGGGTCCACTACCGTGGTAGTGGATTCAGACTGCGAGAGTGGTCACCAGATACGGCGATTTGCCACGGCGGGCAATGTCCGGCACGCCGCTTCAGGCCACGACGGGATGCTGCATTGGCGACGCGTTAAAGGCGCAATCCAAGCCCCCCGAACCGCCGCATGACCATCACCGTGAACAGGTCGTCTGTCGCCTCCTCCAAGTCGATCCAGCGTTGGACGAGCCGTTCACAATTGGCTCCACGCGGGCGCGGCTTTCCATCCGTCCCAAGCGCCCGAGCCTCAGCCTTGAGCCGCGCGCGATGCAGTCGACCTAGCTGGTCTTCACACTGGGAGGCGTAAGTCAGCCGGTGCGCCCGGCGAGAGGCGAAGACGCCGCCGACGCAATGCAGCGAGACGCAACGGTCATAGGTGCGAGGGCAGCGAAAATAGTAGCACCGGCCGCCGAACCGGCAGGGGTCGGCGCTGATGGAGACGACCTGTTCGCGCGCCTCGCCGCCAGACGTGAAATCGAGCTTGGCGAAGCACATGGACGGATTGGTCAAGTCCACCGCCAGCCCGATAGAGTTAGTCACCCGGCCATTGGTCGACCATTGAATCGCCCCCGACGTGCGAGCGCCGGGCTTCACCATCCCAATTTGACGAAGCCGCCGCATGTCCAGCCGGATGACGTGTTCAACAGCGCCCCGGTTCCGCGTCCTATATCGGCCGCTCGATATCCCGCCCATGAACTCGAGCGTTTCCAGATTTTCCGAAATCGTTTGGTTAATTGCCCGGCAACACGCAAATTACCTTCAGACATATCGGCTGTCCACAGACCACCGAGAGCCTTTAAAAAACAGGGGGAATTGAAATGATCGCTCTAGCGAGAGCCGGTTCGATTGTGTGCAAGGTTCTGATGTTCATTTGGTGTGGGCTACTATTGCTGGGAATGATCGGCTGGCTAGTGCACGATATTCGGGGTCTCGGGTTTTGGAAGGGGATATTTGCGTTCGCTAATCGATATTCGCCGTTCGACCTCATCGGGTTTGTGGTTCACGTCGTGGAGCTACTTCCCGCCCTCGCCTTCATGTGGTTGAGCGAAAAGCTATCGAGCTGGGCCGACAACCGCGCCGAGCGGTCCGCGCCCAAGTTGATTGGCTGACCCTACCGGCTCCGCTCCAACCCCTGTCCCCTAATGGTAAACTATATGTGTCCGAAAGTAGGGGACCGTTGAGGCGGGAGATATGCCCAATGTATCGCGCTACGGTCCGGTTTCAGGGGACCTTTCAGGCTCGAAACGGCGTGACGGTCCCTTCATTTCGGACCGTGGGCGCACTCGTTTGGGACCGCGTTTTGGATTTCGCCGTCTTCACCGACGGTGGTCGCCAGTGCTGATATGCTTTTGACGGCGGCGCGTGCGTCTTGTCGCATTTCCAGTCCGTCAACCGCCACTCCGCCGCATGACGCGTTTTGAGGCTGAAACCGCCGGGGGTCGTGCAATCGAGGAAGCCGCGCTCGACCAGCACCTTGAAGGCTTGGGCGGCGGTATCCTTGTTGATCCGGCAACCTTTGCCAGCGTCCCTACAGGATCGGGCGATGGTCCCGTTATTCGTCCCGTTGTAGATGCGGGCGACGTCGAGATAGACGGCGCGTTCGGCCGGTTTGAGCGACAGCCAGGCGGCGGTCCCCTGCATGAAGTACGTCAGGCGCGTGTGGCGTTCGCCGCCCTTGCTCCGCCCGCGTTGGTCTTGTTTGTTCGGCATGAGAATCCACGCCAAGCCGCAGGGAAGGCCCGGCACGGGCGCGGCAAGAATCGGGCAGGTTGTCCCTGCCCACGTCCGCCGCGCCCGCCGCCGGGAACCCTACGCGGCTTGTGAGCGCGCCTCCCTTCCGACCGCCGCGACCGCGTCGATGAATTCCGGAATAACGGCCATGGGGACCGTAACCCCCTTGGGCGTTGGTCTTGCTTCACCGGCGCCGGCGTCAACCCAGACGCGAACGTCGAGATAGGCGGTTCCGCGGAATTCCGACATTTGAAGCCGGATCGACTCGCGCGCGTTTTTGGGAATCACCCGCATTGATCGCCCTCCTGATTTGGAAGGAGAATGATCCGGCTCGACAGGACGTAACGTCCAACGCGGGCGTCGCCGGCCCGTTCCAGCCGCATGTCCACAGAGACGCCCAAGGCGCGAAGACGGAAGACATAATCACTGGTCCGCCTCGCCCATCGGTAGACCGACGCCTCCCCCGACGTGATACCCCTAGCGTCGGCTCTGATCAGGATCAGGAGCGTTTGGGCGATCCGGCCGGTGGCGAGCAACGGCTTGCCATCGGGCGCTATGCGAAACCAAACCTTCGGGATATTGATGCGCCGTTCGCCGCCACAGTGAACGGATTGGAACCGCCCGCGCCCGTCACCACCGGACGCGGGTCGTTCTGTTTCTGGGGTCATGTGGCTACACGGCTCCCTGCATGTCGGCTTCCGTGGTCGTGGCGAATTCCCGGCTTGTTAGGAATGCTTCCACAGCCTCGCGCCGATAGCGCACCGCACGACCCAGGCGGACGAAACGGGGACCGGCACCGGTCATACGCCAACGCCTCATACATTCGGGCGTCACCCCGTAGAGGTTCGCGACCTGGACGGTATCGAGTAGTTCATTGCTCAAGAATTTTACTCCAGACCTGCACGGCCCTGCCCGAGTGATTCAGGCGGCACCGTTGCGGTTCGGAGACATTGATCGTTCGCGCAGGTGAAGTGGGAGTCTATGAACCCCCTCCCCCGGTCTATCGAACCCCCTTCGAGCCTCCATTAACTGACGCTGTGCGGCCGTTTCGTCTCGGAAGACGGCCATCACGTTCAGCGGCCCGGATCAATCTCAATAGCCACTCGAAACCCGGCTCCGAATCTTCGCGTGTCCATAGGTTTTGAATGTCAGACGCCAATTCTTTCTGTGGGCGCGACTTATCCTTTGACCTAACGCGGTTCGCAATTTCTAAAGCATCCGATTCCCAATTCTCTGTTCGCTTCTGGCGTCGGTTTTTCCCACTTGTTTTACCTCCCTTACTACCTCCCTCCACAAGAGAGTTCTTAACTTTTTGCAATTCAAAATCTCTATTAGCGCGCTCTAGTTCATCCATGACACTAGAGTTCATCATTTTTCCCAGTGATAGCCCAGAATGTAGCAAAAAATATAGCGCCGTCTGCAACGATTCCTTATCTGTAATGTTAGATTCGCGGATTTTCGCCTGTGCCCACTCCATGATTAATTTTCGTGCCTCGTTAATTTTTTTGAATGTATTATTTTGCTCTTTAGATAGCGCAATTACCTCTTCTTGTTGTTTCATGAGGTGTTCGCAATGCTCAAGATAATCGTGTTCATCGTCGGTTAAGTCGATGTTTTCTTTGAATTTCTCAAGGATTTTATCTATTTTCTTGTCATCCACTTTCTCCATAGGTGGGATGTCGACTTTACGTTCCAACAATCCCCGCCCGAGCACCTCCCACATCATTCGGAAAGCCGCGTTTAGATTCTTCGGGATCGACGTAGCGCGCTGGCTCATTCTAGACAGCCCGTAGCGCAAGAGCAGCGCCAATCTCACCGCCGATCCAGTCATTCGCCTTCCGAACCGGGTCATCGGCAAGATGCGCATAGCGCGCGGTGGTCGCTGAATTACTATGGCCTAGGAGCGCCCCGATAACCGGAAGGCCGAAACCACCGCCGGCGCCGAAGCTGGCGAAGGTGTGACGCAGATCATGCAGCCGCACGTCCGCCAGGCCCGCCCTGGTCCGCGCCGCGCTCCAGACCTTGGCGACGCCCTTGTAATGACCCGCGCCGACATTCCCGCCGGTCCGCTGGCCTTTAACGTCGCCCTTCGCCCGTATCTTACCGGCCGGAAAAACGAAGCCGCTCCCGTGCACCGCTGAGACGCCCGAGAGGATTGCCGCCGCGCCGGGGGACAGCGACAGCACCTTTTGCCCAGTCTTGGAGTCCTCCAGGCGCAGGGCGCCGCGTTCGAAATCGACCTCGCTCCACTTGAGGCCCGCAATCTCGTCACGACGCGCACCAGTGAGCGCCAAAAGCCGGATGATGGCGAGACCGGAGGGATGGACGCCTTCCGCCTCCATGGCCTCCAGAGCGGTCCCCAGGCGGCCAATCTCCGCCGGTGAGAGGAACCGCTCGGATTTACGGGATTTGAATTTCTTGACCCCGATCACCGGATTGTCGGCCCGCATTTTCCGCGCAACAGCGAAACTGAGGATCGAGCTGAGGAGCGCGACCGTCCGCGTCGCCGCCCCCTGCCCGCCCGTCACAACCGCCTTGCCGCGTTTCCCGGTCTTCTCGGTGGTCGCGGTCTTTCCCGCAGCGACGTCCACCATGAACTTTTCGACCCCGGCGCGATCCAGAGCGGACATGCGCTTGCGGCCCAGCAGGGGCTTGATGTGGCGTTCGATACGCCCCTTGTCGGTGTAGATGGTCAGGGGTTTTTTCGTAGCGCAGCCTTCGGCCAGATACAGGTCGCACAATTCACCGACCGTGATTTCGGCGCGAGACGCCGCGCGACCGCCTTGGGGGTCGCCACCTGCCGCCACGTCCGCCAACGCCAGCTTGGCGAGCCCGCGCGCCTTGTCAGCGGTTAGAGGCCCAAAACGGCCGATGGTATGCATACGCTCCACACCGGTCCGACCACCGCCGACGCGGTAGCGCACCACGAACGTCTTCACGCCGGTGGCGCTGATGCGAAGCCCGAATCCCTTCAATTCAGAGTCCCAAACCGCATATCGGGTCCCCGTGGTCCGCACCGCGTCGCACGATGTTTTGATAAGCTTTTGATTTTGCGCGGCTTCAGTCATTTTCTTGGGTCCACACATGGTCCGCACCGTGGCGACAATCACCGGTTACGGCCAGCAACAGAGAATCACCATTCTCTATAAGAAACAAGGGTCTTAGCTACTCTGGACTACCCCCAAAAACGCCCGATTATAGCAGCTTCTCGCATTGGTAATGCTGAGGTCGGCAGTTCAATCCTGCCCGGCGGCACCAGCACCTGACAAAGTTGGGGCCGGCAGCGGCCCGAGCAGCGCTTCGATCGCCAGGCCGACGCCGAGAAGGTCACGGTCGGCGCCTTCTGGGCCGTCAAGTTCGATCGCGACCGGAAGACGCGTGTCGCGGGTCAGGCCAGCCGGCAAAACGAGTCCGGGTAGGCCCGCACTGCTGCCCGGGGAGATGTTACGGGAGATGGCCGTTTGGAAAGCGACCTTGGCGCCAGCGATATCCAGGGTCTCGTCCTCACCGATCAAGGTCGCCGGAACCATGGTGGCGGGGAACAGGATCGCCGCGACGCCATGGCCGGTGAAATGGTCGGCGAACAGGCGGCGCATTGCGGGCCGGTGAATATCCCGGGCCGCCAGATAGGCCGCCTCGGGCATGGCGAACGGCGCGCCGGGCACGACGAAACGGTCCCAGATCACCTTCACGTCGGGGCTGACCGCGGCGATCATCGCCTCGAAACCGACCGGGGCGCCTGACTGGCGCAGATACTCGGCCATCGCGGCGGCTGCGTCGTGGATCTGTATCGGACCTGTGACCTGGGTGACCAGCGACTCGAGCTGAGGCATGCCGGCCTCCACCAGCACGACCCCCGCCTGCCTGAGGCGCGCCAGCGTTGCGTCCATCACCCGCTCGACCTCGGGTTCCAGGCCGCCAAAGAAATAGTCGCGGACGACGCCCAAGCGCAGGCCTCGGAGCGACGCCGGCTTGATCGGAGCCATATCGCCGGTCATCACCGCGTCGAACAGCCCCAGATCGACGACGGCGCGGGCATGGGGTCCAATCTGGTCGAACAGCGGCGTGATCGGCGCCGTGCCGTGTGTGGGATAGCGACCGGTAGTCGGCCGGAAACCGCAGATTCCGCAAAGCGCGGCCGGCACGCGGATCGAGCCCTGAGTGTCTTCGGCCACCCCCAACGGCGCCATTCGCGCCGCCACCGCCGCGGCGGTTCCGCCACTGCTGCCGCCGGGAATGCGGCTCGGGTCGTAAGGGTTGCGCACGGCCCCGAAGGCCAGGTTGTTGCTGGTCCAACCGAACGATAGCTCGTGCAGATTGGTCTTACCTAGCACGCTGGCGCCGGCGGCGCGCAGCCGCGCGACCGCCGTGGCGTCGGCGGCCGGCCGAAAATCGCGCAGCGCGGACGTACCTGTGGTGGTGGGCAGATCGCGGGTGTTGACGCTGTCCTTGATCGGGACCGGCAGGCCGTGCAGCGTGCCTAACGGACCACCGCCGGCGCGTAACCGATCGGCGGCTCTCGCCGCTTCGCGCACGCTGTCGGGCTCCAGGGTGATGAAGGCGTTCAGGTAGTCGCCGGCGGCGCATTGGGCCAACAGGGCCTCGGCATAGGTTTCAGCGGAAATCTCGCCAGCGCGCATGGCGGCGACGGCCCGGGTTGCGGAAAGCTCGATCATTACGGCCTTGATCACCGAAAAGTTAAGGCGGCGATCCGAGAATGACGGTCGGCCACACCCGGTTCGAACAGGAACCAGACCCATAGCGCAACCCTCAAGGCGCGGCGCAGGGCGATGGTCGATAGCAACATAACACTGACGAGCCAAAAAATGGCGAAGATGGATCCAAACATGGGTTGGCTTTCGAGTTGAGGTTGACGCCTCCAGCCATCACCCGATGATGCGTCAGAAACGGACGTAAAATTGCCATGCGCCATGACAAAGCCAACAGCCTGCTGGAACTGGCCCGCCGCCTGGCTTCCAGCGCCGAGGGCATAACCCTTGATGAGATGGCGCGCGAGGCGGGTGTGGGCCGGCGCACCGTCGAACGCATGCGCGACGCCCTTTGGCTGCTGTTTCCCCAGATGGAGGAGATCGCCGACGGCCAGGCCAAACGCTTCCGCATTGCGCACGGCCTCGACGGCTTCTTTCAAAGCCCCACCACGGAGGAACTTCTGGAACTGAACAAAGCCGCGACCGCGCTGCATACGGCGGGGGCGGCGCCTCGCGCTCGCGTTCTGGAGGCCCTGGAGCGCAAGGTCCGCGCCGCCATGCGCGGCGGTATGCTTCGGCGCATGGCTCCGGATGTCGAGGCGCTGGTCCGCGCCGAGACCGTCGCCGTCCAGGCTGGACCCCGCCCGTTTGAAGACGAAACCCTGATCGCCACCATCCGCCACGCCCTGATGGCCATGAAGGCCTTAAGATTTCGCTATGGCGGCGGACGCACCCCGGGCGCGGTTCGCGAGGTGACCCCCCACGGCCTGATGTTCGGCCGCGCCAACTATCTGGTGGCCGCCGCAATGGGTCAGAGCGAACCCAGGAACTGGCGGCTGGATCGGCTCGGCGAGGTTGAAATCCTGGAAACCGCCGCCTCGCCTCCGGGCTCGTTCAATCTCCGGGACTACGCCAACCGTTCCTTTGGCATCTATCAGGGCAAGACCGAGGCGGTGGTGTTGCACATATTGCCCGATGGGGCCGAGGACGCTCTCGGCTGGCGGTTCCACCCCACTCAGACCACTGAGGTTCTGGGCGACGGGTCGGTGATGGTGCGGTTCCAGGCCAGCGGCATGAAGGAACTGGCCTGGCACCTGTTTACCTGGGGCGACAAGGTGCGGATTATAGCGCCGCCGTCGCTGCAAGACGCGATGTTGAGCGAATTGGAGCTGGCTCTGACCCGCCATCGCGCGCCGGCGACGCAGGGCCTTGCCTGACACAAGCCGGGGGGCGATCAACGGTTATGATCGATCAGGGGGAATCGAGCCGAAAGGCGACCGCCAGCGGGCTCGCCCGCTGGGCCGCGATGGGTGTGGTCGTGCTTGGCGCGGCGGTGTCGCTATGGCTGAACTTCCCTGGCCACATGTCCTACGATTCGGTGGTGCAGCTGGCCGAGGGTCGTGACGGCGCCTACGGACTGAGTGGTCATCCGCCGGTGATGTCCTGGCTGCTCGGCGTGAGCGACGCGCTGGTTCCGGGATCGGCCATGTTCGTCGTTCTGGACACGGTTCTGATCACGGGCGCTTTGGTATCGTTTATCATGCTCGGTCGGCGCGTATCCTGGCTGGTGGTGATCCCTTGCGCGGCGGTCGTGACCTTTCCCCAGTTGCTGATCTATCCGGCCATCGTGTGGAAGGATGTGTTGTTCGCGGCCGCCGCGACCGCTGGCTTCGCCTGCCTAGCCCATGCGGCCGTCCATTGGCGCAGACCGATATTGCGATACGGCGTGATCGGGGTGGGCCTGACGCTGGTCAGCCTGGCCGCCATGGCGCGGCAAAACGGGGTGGTTATTCTGCCTTTCGCCGCCGCCGCCATCGCATGGATCTCGGCCAGGTCACGCAGCGGGCCAAAGGCGTGGCGTGGGCTCACCCATGGACTGGGGTTCCTGGGGGCCTGCGCCGCGATCATGCTCGGCGGATCGGCCGCCTTGACCCCGCCCAAAGTCGCCCCGGCCGCCGCGGTCCGCGGTCAATTCGGCAATCTGCAGACCTATGACATGGTCCACGCCCTTGTGCTCAACCCAGGCGCCGAACTCCGGGTTCTGCATCGTCGCGCGCCCTGGTTCGAACGACTGCTGAGACACGATGGCGTCGCCGCCTTTTCACCGATTCGCATCGACAGCCTGCAGCCGCTGATGGAGCAGGCCGGCGTGCATCCCGACAGCACGGACCTGATAGCCGCCCAGTGGAACGACCTGTTTCTGCGCGATCCGTGGCTCTATCTGCGGGTCCGGCTCGATGCGTTCAGCTGGGTGTTGCTGACCCCGTCGGTGGAGGACTGCGTCCTGATCTACACCGGCGTTGATGGACCGTCGGACGAGATGTCGGATGTCGGGTTGACCCCCCGCCAAAGCGTGACGGATGTCGCGCTGGCCGCCTATGCGGTCGCCTTCGCGCCGACGCCGGTCTATTCGCACGCCGCCTATGGCGTCCTCACCGTGGTGTTGCTGTTCGGGCTCCTGCGACGCCGCATGGCGAGCGACATCGCGGTGGCGGCCATGCTGTGCGCCGCCCTGGCCTTCGCCGGCGCCTTCTTGTTGATCTCCATCGCCTGCGATTACCGCTATCTCTATGATCTCGACGTCGCGACGATCGCCGCGACGCTCTATGTCGCGGCCACCTGGAAAGATGGCGCGGGGCTTTATCCGCGTCCGTGGCGCAGGGCCGCAGCCAAACGGAGCGGATTGTATAGCGAGCCAGCCTGATGGTGCAGGATTGGGACCTCCCAAGCTGACGATCTCGCAATCCAGGTGGCAAGCCGAGCCGGCGCGTATGGCCCGCCGATCCTCGCCAGATCGAGGGCGGCATCGGCGAGGAGACGCCGTTCAGGCGCCAGGGCCGGACTGCCATAGCGCTCGGCGAGATCGCCCAGGCCCGTGCGGGCGGCCTGGATCATCACCTTGGCGGTCTCGGGGTCATGGTGGGCCAGAGCGTCCTGAGCCGCGGTCACGGCGCGGCGAACATCGGCGATGGCGTTGCCGGCGGTCTGCGGCTCCAGACCTGACCCACGGCAAGCGGCCGGACTCATGGTGCGGACATAGGCGACTAGCGCATCCAGAACCGCTTCGGGCGGCGGCGCGCCGTCAAATTCCTCGGTGACGAGGCCCCGGATGAAGGTTTTGAGCGATGGCGAGTCCCGCGCCTGAGACACTTTCAAGGACGCCTTAGGCCCCCCAAGGTCGGGGATAGGCCGCGGGTCGAAAGTGCGATCACCCCGATGGCTGCTGAACACGAAAGAAGTGACGTCCGCCATGCCTGGCGCGCCGGAGACGCCCGGAAAATCGAAATCGGGGTTGGTCCGGCCGTTGCGATGACAGGTTTCGCAGGCGACCCCGGCGCGCGCCGCCTGGCCGCCCAGCAGCAGAGGGTCGCGAAACGCCGCCCGGCCGACTTCGACCCGATAGGCCGCCTCCGGATCAGCCGGAACCTTTAGGCATTCCACAGGCCCGCGCGTGAGAATCCGAGCCGCGTCCGCTCCCGGGGCCAGCCAGCGGACGGCGCGCAACGGCGGAGCGGAGATCCCGGCACGCGCCGCCCCTAGAACCAGGGCGAAGCCGGCCGCGGCGATCAGGAAGCGGGATCGCCGCCGTGCTCGATCCAACGGCCCAGGTCCTCCGCCTCCGCGCAGCCAAAGGCGCATTGTCGTTCAATACGGGCCAGCAAGGCGCGGGCGCCGGGCAGATCGCCCTCGAGCACCTTCAGCTCGCCATAGTATTCCGTGGCGCCGCGATGGTTCGGTGCGATGGCCAGCGCGGCGCGGTAATTGCGCTCCGCCAAGTCGAGCCGGCCAAGCTTGCGCCAGACATAGCCGCGATAGGTCAGGACATCCGGGTGAGGCCCAAACACCGTTTCCGCCCGGCCCAAAGCCACCAGGGCGTCTTGATACCGATGCTCGTTGATCAGACTGACCGCCTCGATGTAGGCCGAATCGCCGGCAGCCGCGGTCAGCAAGCCAGCCGTGGGCGCGATCGAGGCCGAAGGTTTCGGCGGGGCGGCCGGGTCCACCGGCTTGATGGCGTCCTCGGCCTGACCAATCGCCGCCTTAAGTGTCTGGGCCTCGGGACAGGTATCGCGGCAGGCGTCGGCGCGGGTTTTCAGCTTGCCCAACTCCATTGTCGCCTTGTCGGTCATCTTGGCGTTGGCGAGGGCCACGACATAGTCTCGCCGCGTGTCGATCGGCGCGGGATCGATCTTCAAAGCCCGCTCGAAGGCCCGCGCCGCCCCCTTTGGATCGCCAGCTCCCACCTTCGCCAGACCCAGCATTTTCCAGCTGGTCACCTGGCCGTCCGAGACCTCTGTTACATGGCCGAACGACCGGACCGCATCCTTGAATTTTCCGGCCTGATAGGCGGCCATGCCTTCGCTGTATTCGCGTGCCGGATCGTAGAGTGGAGCCGAAGCGCTTGGAAAGCCGCCGCCGCCACTTGCCCCACCGCCAGACGCCAAGGCCGCGCCCACGGGCGCAGCGGCGATCAGCAGACCCAGCCAAGCCACCGTCATCGCGCGATGATGCACCATATCGCTCCTCCCCAGAGCCGGAGCGGACAGACTATGATCCATGCGTGGATGTTGTCAAACACGAAGCGCCGCGAACACCAGAGGCACGTATGACAGACCCAGCCGCCCACCTTCAATCGCCCGATCGCCAAAAATGGGCGCCATCCGCGTGGAGTGGGCGAGCGCGGCGGAGCGCCCTCTGATCGAAGGAATGACGAGGTTCTACATCCATGACTTCTCGGAAATGCAACCCGCCATATCCGATGAGATGGATTTCGATCAGCAGGGCGAATTTGGTATACTAACATACTTGGAATGTTGGACTGAATCGGGGCGCCACCCACTGTTGATCAGGCTCGGCAAAAGGCCGTTCGGTTTCGCCCTGATCAACACCCTTTGCCACCAGGGAGGGAGCTTAGAGCGCAATATGGGCGAGTTTTCGTGGCGCGAAAATATCGCCGCCGGGGCGTAGCGGCCTGCTGCTGGGACCTCTGGCGGTCGCATTTTCGAAACTGCGGACCTACCGGGCCACGGCACGACGAAAGGCGTAGCGCGCGCTGTTCACAGGCGCCACCAGGGCGGGCCGATTCCCGCCACCAAGCGGTATACGGTCTTCAGGTCGGGCGCGGCGTGGATCTTGTTGGTGAACAGCACGAAAGGGTTGTCCTTCATCAGGGTCCGCCCGGACCAGTCGCGCCAAGCCTCTTCATAGGGCACGCCGCGCACAACGATCGTCGCCCCCTCCAACCCGTGCCAGGCGCCCCACCGCCATGTCGTCCACTCATAAAACGAGCCGCGCGACACGATACCCTTCTGATAGAAATTATATTCATTGAGCATCAGGTCGAAGAGCTTGCGGTAGTAGGCGCCAGCCTCCGACCGGTCGGCTGCCGAAGAACCGCCAGCCGAGGGTGTATAGTCGCGGGCCAGCACATGAGCCCGGTCCAACAGGTCGTGGAACCGTTTGGCGAATTCAAACAGGGCGTTGGCTTCCTGGTGCCGTGTGGTGCGGGTGTGGACCACCCCGCCGACCACCGCGGCGGTGATCACCGCCCCCAAGATCGCACCCCATAGCGGTCCAAGACCCTGGTAATCCTTGTTTATGCCAAGGAATGTCGCGAACCCGTGCGCGAAGTCGGCAACGCTCATTCAAATTCCCCCGGGGCCGCGAACCAAACGCAATTTTGATCGACGATAGCCGTCGCTTTGTAAACGGGGCGGCGCGCTATCACTCGCCACCTTGCGCGATGCGATGCTATGCCCTCATGCTCCGCGATGGGGCAGGTCGGTTAAACGCGGGTAAGGGCGTTGCGGCGACGCCGAAGCCTTGCGGAGACGGAGACATGCCCTTGCCCCATGGCCTGATGAGCCACGTCCTCTCGCTGCTAGGCCAATATGGTTACGCCGTGCTGTTGCCGATCGCCATCGTGGAGGGCCCGGCGATCACTGTCGTGGCGGGCGCCATGGTCGCGGCGGGTCAACTCAATGGCGCGGTAGCCTTTGTTTTGCTGGTCGCGGCGGACCTGGTGGGCGATGCGGCCTACTATAGTCTGGGACGGTTCGGGCATGCGCCGGTGGTGCATCGGATCGGCGCCTGGCTGTCGCTGACGCCCGAACGCCTTCAACCGCTGGAGCAGCGGTTTCGCGACAACGACTGGAAATTGCTTATGTTGGGCAAGACCCAGGCCCTGGGATCGTTGATCCTGTATTTCGCCGGCGCCAGCCGGGTCAATTTCGCACGGTTCATGGGACTGAACGTAGCCGGCACTCTTCCCAAGGTGCTGATTTTCCTATTGGCCGGCTACTTCCTCGGCCAGAGCCTGTTGCGTTCGGACAAGTCGATCGATCTCGTGACCCTGATCTTTTTCGGTCTCGCCCTGCTGGTGCTAATTTTCTATTGGCTGGTCAGACGGGGTCTTGCCAAAGCCATGGCCGAAGACACCCCTACCTGAAGCTTGAGGACCACTCCACCTCGGTCGGCGCTGGACCAGGCGCAGCAGGGCCAGGTTCTGGCGAAGCACGCCCCACACCGACAGGACCTGCAGCGCGTCGCGCACCATGGAGAATTCGGCGGCCATGCCTCGCCAGCGGCCAAGCTTCCTGTGCTTGCGCACATTCAGAACCCCCGCCCAATCGACCACCGCGATCGCCAGCCGGCGACGCACGATCAGTTCATTGATGAACGACTCGCCGCCCCAGCGCGGTAGCGCCTCCATGGTCTCGACCGCGCCCTTCAACAGGCTCGCCGGAATCACCCGTTCGCCCGAAACAAAATCCAGGCCGATGCGGCGATAGATAAACAGGCTGTTGCTGCGAAGACTGATGCTGACCTGGGAGCGACCACTGATCACCGGGTCGGCCAGTGCCTGGATGTCAGCCGCGGTCACGCCCTCCAGGTCGGCGTCCAACAGCATCAGATAGTCGCCCTTTGCCGCGGCGGCGCCGCGCGCGAGGGCATAGGTCTTGCCCCGGTTTGGCGTGTAGGAGATCACCTGGATATCGGGATAGTCGGCCAGCAGCGCGTCCGTCTCATCGGTCGACCCATCGTTAACCACGATGAGTTCGACCAGGGCCGGATGGTTATGGACGGCGTCCAGGATGCCCCGAATCCGGTCAGCCTCATTGTAGGCGCACACCACGGCGGAAATTTTCGGCGGGTGGCCGTCCCACCCGACGACGGCGGATCGCGAGGGCCGCAAACCACGGCCCAGGCGCGGGGGGAGGGACCTCAGGGGATCTTCTACCATGATTCCTCCGATTGGCCGGCTGTCACCGATTCCATACTTTAACGACTTCACCACAATAACGCCAACGCAGCTAGGTTCGTTGCGGGATCACCACCGGCAGGGTCTCATAGCCCTTCACGAAGATTGAATGGGTGCGTAGCGGCTCGCCGGCCAGTTCGACCGAGGGGAAACGCTTGAGGATTTCTTCCCAGATAATGGTCAGCTGCAGCTCCGCCAGGCGGTTGCCGACGCAGCGATGAACTCCGAAGCCGAACGACAGGTGATTGCGCGGCCGCGCCCGGTCGATGATGTAGTCATTAGGCGTGTCGATCACGCTGTCGTCGCGGTTGCCCGAGACGTACCACATCAGCACTTTGTCGCCCTCGCGGATGGTCTTGCCGCCGAACTCGATGTCGCGCATCGCGGTGCGGCTCATGTGGGCCAGCGGTGTCTGCCAACGGATGGTTTCCGAGACCATCGAGGGGATCAGCGACGGGTCGGCGCGCAGTTTGTCGTACTGCGCCGGGTGCCTGTTCAGCGCGTAGATCGAGCCGGAGATGGTGTTGCGGGTGGTATCGTTGCCGCCGATAATCAGCAGGCCGACGTTGCCGTAATATTCGAGCCGATCCATGTCACGGGTGGCCTCGTTGTGGGCCAGCATCGAGATCAGGTCGAACTTCGGCTCGGTGTTGACGCGCTCGTTCCACAGTTCGGTGAAAACCCCGAAGCACTCGTCGATCTCGGCGCGCTTCTGGTCCCAGCTGGTCACCGGTCCGTGGCCGGGAGCGTTGGTCATCACGTCCGACCAGTGCGTGAGCTTGCGGCGGTCTTCGAACGGGAAGTCGAACAGGGTGGCCAAGGTCATGGCCGTCAGTTCCTTGGAGACCAGATCGACCCAGTCGAATTCCTCGCCGATCGGCAAAGCGTCCAGAATCGCCCCGGCCCGTTCGCGGATGATCGGACCCATGCGCTGGAGGTTGGCCGGCGCCACCACAGGGCTGACCGCCTTGCGCTGCTCGTCGTGGCGCGGCGGATCCATGGCGATGAAGCTCGGCCGCCGCGGCCGCGAATCTGCCTCGGCCTTGCCCTCCAGGGTCGGCAGGGCGATGCCGTCGGACGACGAGAACACCTGGTGATTGGTGTCCACGGCCATGATGTCGTTGTATTTGCTGATTGACCAGAATGGCCCGTAGTCGCTCTGCGGCGTGAAATGCACCGGCGACTCGGCGCGCAGGCGCTCGAACATCGGCCACATCGCGTCGGCGGCGAACAGGTCGGGCCGGGCGGGGTTCAGCGCCTCGAGGGGTTCGGCGTAAATCCTCGAGCGGGCCTCGTGCCCGATATCGACCGAACCGTCGCTCATCGCCGTCTCCCTTTCACCGCGTTCATTCGCAACCGAACCTGTTCGACCCTCTTAGTCAATCAGGTTGGGATATTCGGATCCGGCTGCGCCTCGTTGACGGGCGGCGCCAGTCCGTCGCCGGGCGCGACTGGCGGCGGCGTCACGGGAACGCCGGCCGGGATCGGCTGGTTTGGCAGACGCCGCAGCGCCCCGACCATGAAACTCCGCCAGAAATCGGCCGGCGCGCTGCCGCCAACGATCCTGGCCATCGGCGTAGCGTCGTCGCGGCCCATCCAGACGACGGTGGTCAGCCCGCCCGTAAAGCCGCAGAACCAAGCGTCCTTGTAGTCACTGGTGGTGCCGGTCTTGCCGGCCAGGTCATAGCCGGGGATCGCCGCGTGGATCCCGGTGCCCGAGGCGATCACGGCACGCAGCATGCGGTTGAGGTCGCTCAGCATCGGGTTGGCCACAACCACCGCCGACGTCGGCGCGGGGTGCTGATAGACTACCGGTCCGCCGGCCACGCGGATACGCTCGATGCCGTAGGCCGAGACCCGGTTGCCGCCGTTGGCGAAGGTGTCATAGGCCTGGGCCATCTCGATCGGCGTCACCAGAGTGGTGCCGAGCGCCATGGCCGGGTCGGTGTTGATCGGCGAAACGATCCCTACCCGGTGGGCGGCTGCGGCCACCGTGGGCCGGCCGATCTCGTCCGCCAGCCGCGCGGCGACGGTATTGATCGAATGGGCAAGGGCGGTCTCCAGGGTAATCGGTCCCAGATATTCTGGCTCGTAGTTGCTAGGCGTCCAATTGCCGATCGTCACCGGCTCGTCGACCACCGGCGAATCCGGCGTTCGACCCGCTTCCAGCGCCGCCAGGTAGACGAATGGCTTCCACGACGATCCGGCCTGCCGATGGGCGTTGACCGCCCGGTCGAACGCGCTCTGCTGATAGTCGCCGCCACCGATCATCGCCCGCACCCGCCCGACGCCATCCAGCGTGACCAAGGCAGCCTGCGCGACGCCGCGGCTCTTGTAGCGCGCCAGGGTCGCGGTGGCGGCCTCCTGGGCAAGGGTCTCGGTGGCCGAGTCCAGGGTGGTCTCGACCAGGAGATCGCGACTCTGCGCCTGGGCGCCCGCTACGCGCCGGGTCTGGTCGTCCAGCCAGTCGACGAAATACTGCGCGGCCACGCCCGCCCCGCCGCGATTGACCTTGGTCGGCTGGGCCAGGGCCTTGGCGCGCTGCTCGCCGGTGATCGCGCCGGTCTCGACCATGGCGTCGAGCACCAGGCGGGTGCGTTCGGCTGATCGTTCGGGCTGTTCGGCGGGGTTGTAGTTGGTGGGCGATTTCATCACCGCCGCCAGGCTGGCTGCCTCACGGATGGTCAGCTTGGCAGCAGGCTTGTTGTAAAACCGCCGCGAGGCGGCCTCGATGCCATAGGCGCCGGAGCCGAAATAGACCCGGCTGAGATAAAGGCCGAGGATCTGGTTCTTGGTGTAGGTCTGTTCCAATTCGACCGCGTAGACCAGTTCACGCGCCTTGCGCTCCACGGTCTGGTCGGTGTTAAGGAACAGGTTGCGCGCTAGCTGCTGGGTGATGGTCGAGGCGCCCTGGGCAGGCCGGCCCCGGCTCAAATCACTGACGATGGCCCGGGCGATGCCCATCGCGTCGAACCCGTCATGCGAATAGAACCGCCGGTCCTCGATGGCGACGAAGGCGGCCGGCACATAGGACGGCAACCGCCCGACATCGACCGGCGGCCCGAACTTGCCGCCCCGCACCCCCAACACCGCGCCCGATCGGTCGACATAGGTGATCTGCGGATCGCGCCGGATCGGCGGCAAAGGCGGCAGCTGGGGGCCCTGGGACAGAAGGGACGCGGCGGCGAGCAGGGCGAACAAGGGCAAGGCTCCACGGCGGCGAGACGACGGCCCCGCGACGCTTCAATCGCGCGCCTCTGTGCCCTGTCCGTGGGGGCCGGAAAACATAATTCGCGGTAATGTGGAGCACCGCGCCGATGCGGGCGCCCTTGGGCCTGGAATGCCGCGGTGACGTGCGATAGGGACCGTTCTTGGCGGACTTCAAGACCCGCGGCGCTCACGACTGTCGGGAAGGAAGCGTATCGCATGTTCGCTTGGAATTTCGGGGATATCTTGGATGGTGTTTCTGCGGTGATGCCACCGGAGGCGCCCGCCCTGATCCATGGCAACCGGATGATTCGCTGGGGCGAGGCGACGGCGCGGTCGAACCGGCTGGCGCGGGCCATGATCGCCCGCGGAGCCAAACCCGGCGACAAGGTCGCCTTCTACATGCACAACCGGCCCGAATACACCGAGACCCTGGCGGCGTGCCTGAAGGCGAGGCTGGTGCATGTCAACGTCAACTACCGCTACACCCCCGACGAAGTGCACTACATCTTCGACAATTCTGACGCCCAAACCGTGGTTTATGGCGAAGAATTCATACATAATATCGAGCTGATCCGGTCGCGCCTGACCACGGTCCAGACCTACATCGAAGTGGGCGCTGGCTGCGATTTCGCCGAGAGCTTCGAGGATCTTTGCGACGGGGGCGATCCCTCTCCTCTCGGCATCGAGCGCAGCCCGGACGACCTGTTCTTCATCTATACTGGCGGCACCACCGGCATGCCCAAGGGCGTGATGTGGGCGCACAATGACATGCGCCAGATCACCCTGGCCGGGTTGCGGGCGCTGGGTCCGGTGCCCGAAACCCTCGACGATCTGGTGGCCGCGGCGCGGGTCACCGGTCCCGGCCCCTCCAGCGTGATCGGCCCGCCGCTGATGCACGGCACCGGCCTGCTGACCGCGATGGGCGGTCTGCTGGGCGGCGGCGCGGTGATCACCCTGCCCTCGCTGCATTTCAGCGCCGAGGAGATGCTGGACGCCATCGACCGCTGGAAGCCGGCCAATGTAACCATCGTCGGCGACCCTTTCGCCCGGCCGCTGGCCGAGGCGCTTGAGCGCGAGCCGGGCCGTTGGGACGTCTCCAGCGTCCAGCGCATCACCTCCTCGGGCGTGATGTGGAGCCTGGAGGTCAAGCGCACCCTGCTGCGCCACATGCCCCAGGCGGCGTTGGCCGACGCGTTCTCGTCTTCCGAGGCGCTGGGCCTCGGGACGTCAGTGATGACCGCCGCCGGCGAGGTGCAGACCGCCAAGTTCATGCTCGGCGACCGCGCCCGGGTATTCGATGAGCACGACCGGCCGGTGGCGCCCGGTTCCGGCGTGCGCGGCATGGTGGCGGTGGGGCCGCCCAACCCAGTCGGCTACTATAAGGACCCGGAGAAAACCGCCCGCACCTTCCGGATGATCGACGGCGTGCGCTATTCGATCCCCGGCGACTGGTGCGTGGTCGAGGCCGACGGTAGCCTGACGCTGCTTGGCCGCGGCAACGCCTGTATCAACACGGCCGGCGAAAAGGTGTTTCCCGAAGAGGTCGAGGAGGCGCTGAAGACCCATCCCGATGTCGAGGACGCCTTGGTCATCGGCCTGCCCGACCCGAAGTGGGGCCAGTCGGTGACCGGCGTAGTTCGTCTCTATCGGGGCAAGAGCCTGGATGAAGGCGCGTTGATCGTCCACGTCCGCCAGACCCTGGCCGCCTACAAATCCCCTAAGCGAATCGTCACTGGCGAGGTCAACCTGCGCGCGCCGAACGGAAAGGCCGACTACAAGAGCGCGACGAGCTTCGCGGCCGAGGCGTTGAAGACCGTCGAGGTTGCTTAGGCTCCCAACCGTCCGTCGCGGATGAAGGCGCGGTCGGCCCAGACCGCGTGGGTGCCGCTGCATAGCTTGTGCGGCAGGGCGATGCGGGCCACCGGGCCGGCTTCGAAGTTCTTGGCGTCGATCAGGATGCATTCCGATCGGCCGGTGTTTTCGTCGATGACGAAACTGACTAAGTAACCGTCGTCCTCGTCCTTGGCTCCGATGCGCGGCGCGAAGGGCGCCTCGCTGCCATAGCAACCCTCGGACAGGTCCACGCGCCATGACTGGCCGGTCTCCAGGTCGTGCTTGACGAAGCCGGTGAACAGGAACCAGCCGGGCTTGGCGACGGTGGAATAGGCGTAGCGATAGGGCCGGCCCGCATAGCGCTGATTGAACACCCCGAACTCCAGCACCCGGTCATCCAGATGGCGCTCGGTGGTCTCGCCGGTCTTCAGGTTGAAGCGCCAGCGATGCAGCTTGGGCTGGAAGCTGTATTCGTCGAGGAACGCCATCAGGTGGCCGTAGCCGTCGGGCGCCGACTTCACTGGCCGAGGCGTCGGGTTTTCCTGGAAGTAGCCGTCCATCACCAGCTCGTCGCCATCCTCATAGGCGTTGAGGAAGTGAAGGATGTAGCAGGGAGCGGCGTCGAACCAGCGGATGTCCCCGCTCTCGCCATGCCGCGGGATTACCCCGAACCGCGACGGCAGACCCTCGTGCAGGCGCACGGCGTGGACATTGCGTTTCAGTAGTTCCGCGTCCCAGAAAACCGGCAGGTCGTTGACGATTGAGAACCGCTCGCTGAACGCCATGTCGTGCGGCAGGCGCGGGCCGGCCAGCGGCACGGGGATATAGGTCGTCACCTTCCCCGAGGCATCGACCACGCCGTAGTGCATGAACGGCGCGTGTTTCGAATAGTTGAAGAACATCAGTTCACCGGTGCGTTCGTCGACCTTGGTGTGCGCGGACACCCCATCCAGCGGCGCCCAGGGCGCGACACCCTGCTGATCCAGGGTTTCGGGATCGAGCTGGTAGGCCTCGCCGCACTGATAGAAGGTGGCCAGGATCTTGCCGCCGTGCACGACGACGTCGGTGGAGGCGGTGTCCTTCAAGCCGCCATGGGCGCCGAACCCAGGCCGCAGCGAGGTTCCCCCGCCGTCCATCAGCCCGCCCCACAGCGAGCCGGCGGCTTCCTGCTCGGCCTGGAACCCTCGGGTGCGCACCCAGCGGTTGCGATAGCTGGCCTTGCCGCCATGAAAATCGATCTGGTGCAGCATCCCGTCGCCGTCGAACGGATGGAAGCGGCCCAGCGGCTGATGGATCTGGTTCTCTGTATTGCGGATGTAGATGCCGTCGATATCCGTCGGGATCGCGCCCTCGATCACCTCCAGATCGTCGGCGTCGATCTCCTCATGCAACGGCGTCCAGGCCCCGTTCAGATAAGGGTGGTTGCTTGGAAGCAAGGTGGTGACGATCGACGGCAAGCGTTCGAACTTCATGGCGCATCCTCGTGACGGAGCTCTGAGCCGACCCTAGCGGCCACGCATCGCGACGGCCAGTCGAACCCACGCCTAGATTTCTCTTCTCCCTGTGGGGGAAGTCCGCCCGAAGGGTGGGATGGGGGCTCCAGCTTGGCGAAATCTCCGCGGCTTCGCCCCCTCCACCACTTCGCCGTCCCCTCCCCCAAGAGGGGAGAAGGATCAATCAGCCGCCGTAAAAGAAGCGTTCTTCGGCGATCTTACCGTCCTTGATGGTGTAGAGGGCGATCTCGTCCATCTGCTGACGCGCGTTGGTTTCCTTGAAGGTGACGTCCATCCTGAAGCGGACCGTGAACTGGTCGCCGTTTACGTAAGGACCCTCGACCTCGGTGCTATGTATGGTGTGGGCGTTGGTCCACCATTCACCCTTGCCGATGGCCGCGGCCTTGCCGCGGCTGACCGGGTCCATACCCGGAGGGCCGCCAGCCTCGACACTGACCACGTCGTCGGCCCAGTATTTCTCGCCGGGCGTATGGAAGTCGCCGGTCTTGCAGATGGCGACGAGATCGTTGGCGATATCGGTGACGGTCATGAGTTCCTCCGAAGATGTTTCGGTGGAGTTTGCCGCAACAACGTGAACTTTGAAAGACAGTCCCTAATCCACCGCCGCCAAGGCGTCGGCCAGCTTCTGCACGAGTTCATCGATATGGCTCTGCTCGAGGATCAGCGGCGGCGACATGGCGATGATGTCGCCGGTGTAGCGCACCATCAGGCCGGTATCGAAGCAGCGGTGGAACACCTCGCCGGCCCGCGCACCGGGCGAGCCGGGACGCGGCTCCAGTTCGACGGCCGCCACCATGCCCAGGTTGCGGATGTCGATCACATGGCGATGTCCCTTGAGGCCGTGAATGGCGTTCTCGAACGGCCCGCTCATCGCCTTGGCGCGCGCGAACAGCCCCTCCTCCTCATAGATGTCGAGGGTGGCCAGACCGGCCGCCGCCGCCAGCGGATGACCGCTGTAGGTATAGCCGTGGAACAGTTCGATCCCTGGCGGACTGCCCTGCACGATGGCGTCGTGGATCTCGGGCCTGGCGACCACCGCGCCCATCGGCACGGCGGCGTTGGTGATCCCCTTGGCGCAGGCGATCATGTCGGGCAGCACACCGAAATATTCCGACGCTGTCGCGGCGCCCAGGCGACCGAACCCGGTGATCACCTCATCGAAGATCAGCAATATGCCGTGCCTGGTGGCGATCTCGCGCAGGCGCTCCAGATAGCCTTTCGGGGGAATGAGGACGCCCGTTGACCCGGCCACCGGCTCGACGATCACCGCGGCGATGGTGTCTGCGCCGTGCAGAGCGACGATGCGCTCCAGGTCGTCGGCGAGATCAGCGCCGGTCTCGCGCTGGCCGCGCACATAGACGCCCGAGGCAGGATCATGGGTGTGGCGCATATGATCGACGCCGGGCAGCATCGCACCCCACTGACGGCGGTTGGGACCAATGCCACCAACGGAAATACCGCCGAAGCCGACGCCGTGATAGCCCCGCTCGCGGCCGATCAGACGGGTGCGCGAGCCCTGGCCGATGGCTTTCTGATAGGCCAAGGCGATCTTCAGCGATGTATCTACGGCCTCCGAGCCGGAATTGCAGAAGAACACCTGCTCCAGTCCCTGGGGAAAGATCGAGGCGACCCGGCTGGCAAATTCGAACACCAGTGGATGGCCGAGCTGGAAAGTCGGGGCGAAGTCGAGTTCGGCCGCCTGATGGGCGATGGCGGCGACGATTTTCTCGCGGGTATGACCGGCGTTGACGCACCACAGTCCGGCGGTGCCGTCGAGGATCTCGCGACCGTCCGGCGTGTAGTAATACATGCCCTTGGCCCGGGCGAGCAGGCGCGGATGCGCCTTGAAGCCCCGGTTGTTGGTGAAGGGCATCCAGAAGGCGTCGAGGGAATTGGGTCGCGAGCCGTGCATGAGGCGGTGTTCCTGTTTGCCCGGGGTAGTTAGGCCCTAAGCCGGACGTTTTGAACCCCGGCGGCGAAACGGCGCCGGGCCGAGTCTAATATTTTGTATTGAACGACACACCGATGGTGCGGGGCCGGAGAGTGGTAGCCTCGTAGAGAGCCGTATCGGAGTCCTGGTGGGTCAGGCCCAGCCGGGGATGGGCGTTGAGCAGATTGTTGGCGAACACCGCCAAGTCCCACTTGCCGATCGAAATACCAGAACGCAGCGAGACCTCATGCGTCTCGGGATTGGCGACGAAGCCCGGATCATAAAACGCGGTGTTAGGGTCCTCGTTCGGGATCGGCGAGGTGCGCTTGCTGGCGAATTCATAGTCGGCGCGAACAAAGGCGTCCTTGCCAAGGATGGTGAAATTATACTGCCCGGCCAGAGTCACGGTCCAGGGCGACACATTGAGGGAATCGCCCTTGACGTCCAACAGATCCCCATTGGCGTCGAAGGCGTTCTTCGAGAATTTCGCGTCGGTGTAGCCCACGCTCAGTTCCAGGTCGAAGGTGCGCGTCACCTGCCATTGCGACTGCAGATCGAAGCCTTTGCTCTCGGCCTCGCCGGCGTTGGTTGTGAACTGGATTCCACAGGCCGGAACATAGAAGGCCTGTTGGATATTGCTCCACCGGATGTAGTAACCGCTGGCGGAAATCTGGAGTTTGCGGTCAAAGAACCTGTCCTTGGTTCCAGCTTCATAGCTCCACACACTGTCGGAATTATACGACGTCGGGAACCCGGCCCCGCAGGCCACTGCCGGCAACGGTGGCGTCGCGCCGCCGATCCGATAGCCCTTGGACGCCGTGGCGTAGACTAGGTCGTCCCGGGTTAGCTGATAGGACAGACTGACTTTCGGCGTGAACGGTGTCTCGTCCTTGGATCCGGACGCCGTGGCCGGCACTCCACCATTGTTGAGCAGGTCCTGCGGTCCATCGTTGAGGTTGTTGAAATCGAAATGGGTCCAGGCGAAACGCAGGCCGACGTTCAGTTTCAGCCGGTCGGTGATGGCATAGGTCGCATCACCGAACAGCGCCACCTGACGGTCATGCGCCCTGGTGTCGTTGATGTAGTCGTCGCCATTGGCCAGCAGGTCCTGCCCCCAGGCCTGCAGCGTGGTCTCCCCCCACAGATATTGCGACAGGGCTCC
>JAYVYH010000065.1:0-20589 GCA_043784385.1 Caulobacteraceae bacterium
GCCGGTCCCGGCACGGACCCGGCGCTCTGGGGTCCCACCCGCGCGCGCAGGCCGTCGAAGGCCAGGATCGAACCGCCTCCGGCCGCCACGGTCTCCACATCCAGCATCGGCGAGCGCAGCCTGACGCCCGCCACGGTAGCTGTGTCGCGCCGCTCCAGATCGCCCGCGTAACGGCAGACATCGGTGGAGGTGCCGCCCATGTCGAAGCCGAGCACGGCGCCGGCGCCCGCCGCCCGTGCGACCTCGGCCACGCCTACCACCCCACCGGCGGGACCCGACAGCACCGCATCCCGGCCATGGAAGGCTTCGGCTCTCGCGAGACCTCCACCCGAGGTCATGAAATAGAGGTTCGCGCCTCCCACCGCCGCCGACAGGCCCTGGGCATAGGCGCGCAGCACGGGCGTCAGGTAGGCGTCGGCCACCGCCGTTTCGGCGCGGGGCAGGAAGCGGGGCAGGGGAGAGGCGCCGCTGGCCGTCACCACCGTCGCGAAGCCCGCCTCACGGGCGATAGCGGCCGCGAGGTTCTCATGGAGCGGGTTGAGGTCGGCGTGGAGGAAGGCTATGGCGACGCTCTCGAAACCGGCCTGGGCGGCGATCTTCAGGTCCGCGACCAGGGCCGCTTGATTCAGGGACTGGAGGACGGAGCCGTCGGCCGCCAGGCGCTCATCGGCTTCGATGACGCCGGCATGCAGCGGGGCGGGCTTGACGATATCCAGGGCGAACAGGTTCGGGCGGGCCTGGTCGCCGATTTCGAGCGCGTCCCCGAACCCCGCCGTGGTGACCAGCAGGGTGCGGGCGCCTTTTCGCTCCAGCAGCGCGTTGGTGGCCACTGTGGTCCCGACCTTGATCGCCTCCACCCGTTCGGCCGGAAACGCCGCCCCTGGCGCGACCGCCAGCAGACGGCGCATGGCCTTAACCGCGGCGTCTCCGTAGGTGGGTGATTGCGAGGGAAGTTTAAGGGTCTCGAGGTGGCCCTCGGGCGATCGGCCAATGACATCGGTGAAGGTGCCGCCGCGATCGATCCAGAAATTCCAGCCCGGAGGCGCGCGGTCATTGGGCGTCATGGCGGGGAAGGTCACTTCCTCTTGATCGGACGGTGGCGAGATTTGCGAGCCTGGCGGTTGACGTAGCGAACAGAAGGACCAACTATCCATAAGTCCGCCACAAAGCGGCGTCAGGTTAGGTCCATGCAACGCTGGTCACGACGCTTCAAGCCCACGTCTTCGCTTTTGCGGGGACTGACATGGATCGTCGGCGCGGTCGCCGGTCTGGCGGCGGCGGCTATCGCCGCCGTGCTCGCCGTGTTCTTTGCCGCCACGATGATGGTGGTCGCGTTGATGGCCTCGATCCTTCTGGCCCTGGCCGCAGCGGCCGTACGCGCCCGGCGAGTGGTTCGCGCGCCCGCCGCCGATCCCAACGTCATCGAAGCCCGCAACGTCGGCGGCCATTCGTGGGTAGCCTACGGCTGGGACGACCGCCGCCGCTAAGCCGGCGGGGCGATACAGCGCGCTTGCCCTACGGGGCGAGGCTCTCCTAAAGGGTCCGTGCAAAACCTGTTAGGGAGAAAAACATGATCGGTATCGTCGCCACTATTAAGGTTCAGGAGGGCAAGGGTCCCGACTTTGAAGCGGTGTTCCTGGAGCTGGCCGGCAAGGTGCGGGCCAATGAACCCGGCAATGTATTCTACCAACTAACCAAGAGCCGGGCCGACGCCGACACCTACAAGGTGCTTGAGCTCTACAAGGACCAGGACGCGCTTAGCGCCCACGGCCAGACCGATCATTTCAAGGAGCAGGGCCGCAAGATGGGGGCTTTCCTCGCCGGTCGCCCGGACGTGGAATATCTCGACGCCGTGGTCTGAACACGCAGCCGCCCGATGGCTTCGCTGAAGTCATCGGGCGGACCTCGCCTAAGCCCGTTTACTGGCAGGCGACCTTAGCGGCGATATAACGCCCGGCCCGGGCGTCCCAGCGCCAGCCATCGCAACCATAGCCCTGCTGGGCCCCATAGTAGGCCTGTGGGGGTGGCGGAGGCGGCGCATAGCCTTCGTCATAGGTGTCGTACTGGTCGTAGTAATAAGGCGTGGCCAGGGTGGCGCCGATGCCAAATCCGAGACCGCCCCACAGCCAAGGGCTATAGTAGCCACCGTAGTAGCCGGGGCCATAACCGCCGTAGCCATAGCCATAATAACCTCCGCCGTAGCCGCCGTAGCCGCCGTAGCCGCCGTAACCTCCATAGCCACCGTTCTCGTCACCGTCGTGGTCATTACCACCGTGATGACCGCCGCCCCCGTGACGGTCGCCGCCTTGGTGACCTCCGCCTTGCCCGCCTCCGAAGCCTCCCTGGGGCGCGCTCCCCTGGAACCTTCCGCCCTGAGGTTGGCCGCCAGGAGCGGAGCTTAGTCCTCCACCGCGAAATCCTCCGCCGGTCGGCGATGCGCCGACCGGCGGCGCCGAGCCGCGCGGCCCGCCGCCGTGGTCGCGAGTCTGAGCCAAGGCCCCCGAGGCGGTCATGATGGCGATGGCAGCCACCGCCGCTTTCAGCGCAACACGCATGTTCTGTTCCTGTCTGGCCCGTGGGCCGGTGATCTGATATTTCGTCATAAAAAGCGCCAATGAACCTGAACCCCTGCTGAACGGCTGGGACCGCCATTTGGGTCCAAGGCCCGCCCCCTTTCAAAGGCCTTTAGTTTTTCTGGCGGGGCAATCCGCGGACAGCCGTTTAGATCTCCCGCATGACTGTTGAACCTCTCTTCGCGCCCTTCACGTTCAAGGGCCTCGCCCTGCCCAATCGCTTGGTCATGGCGCCCATGACCCGGTCCCAATCGCCGGGTGGCGTGCCGACGCAGGATGTTGCCGACTATTACGCGCGCCGGGCGGCTGCCCAGATTGGGCTGATTGTCACCGAGGGCACGGGCGTGGCCAGGCCGGCCAGTCTAAATGATCCCAATATCCCCCGTTTCCATGGCGAGTCCGAGCTGGCCGGCTGGAAGGCGGTGTCCGACGGGGTCCATGCCGCCGGCGGTTTCATCGCTCCCCAACTCTGGCATGTGGGCGCGGTTCGCAGCCGTGATCCCAACTGGAGCCCGTCCGGCCCTTATGACAGCCCGTCGGGCCTTTCCAGCCCGGGCCACAGGTTCGGCGAGCCGATGACCGACGCCGAGGTGGCCGCTGCCATCGCAGCGTTTGCAACCGCCGCCAGCGACGCCCAACGCCTCGGGTTCGACGCGGTGGAACTGCATGGCGCCCATGGCTATTTGATCGACCAGTTTTTCTGGGAAGGAACCAATCAGCGCGACGACACTTTTGGCGGCGCCAAAATTCCTGAACGCGCCCGGTTCGCCGCCGAAATCATCAAGGCGGTGCGCGTAGCTACGGGACCGGACTTCCCGATCATCATCCGTCTGTCACAATGGAAGCAGCAGGATTTTGCCGCCCGCCTGGCCCAGACTCCGGACGAGATGACCGCGTGGCTGCGACCGTTGGTCGACGCCGGCGCCGACATGCTGCATTGCTCGCAGCGACGGTTCTGGGAACCGGAGTTCGACGGCTCCGACCTGAACTTCGCCGGCTGGGCCAAGAAACTCACTGGCGTGCCGACCATCACGGTCGGCTCCGTGGGTCTCACCGGCGACTTCATCAACGCCTACGGCGGTGAATCCTCCAAGCCCGCCTCCCTCGACGAACTGGTCCGGCGCCTTGACCGTGGCGACTTCGACCTGGTGGCCGTGGGCCGCGCGGTTCTGCAAGACCCCAACTGGGCCGTCAAAGTGCGCCAGGGCCGCCAGGACGAACTGATGGATTTCAGCCCGAAGGCCATGGCGACGCTTTACTGAAAATCGTCGCCCCGGGGCGACGGTTTTCAGAATTCGAAGTCCAGTTCCTCGGCCTCGTCCGGTTTCTTCATGGCGGCGCGCTTCCAGTCGACCGTCACCGGAAGCGCCAGGATGCGGTCGCGATAGGTGGCGCGGGCCGGATCGAGGGCCACGTCATAGGTCGCGAACCGGGTGCAGTCCGGCGCATACATGGCGTCGGCCACCGATAGAGCCCCGAACAGATAGGGGCCTTTTGACTGCGCTAGTTGCTCGCGCCAGATCATGGTGATGCGGTCGACGTCGGACTGCGCGCCAGCCCACACCTTGAAGCCGGGATGTTGGGCCTTGAGGTTCATCGGCAGGGCGGCGCGCAGATTGGCGAAGCCCTAGTGCATCTCGCCGCTGATCGATCGGGCGCCGCGCGGCGCATCTTGCGGGAATGGCGCGAATACTCGCGCTGCGACCTCCCGAGCGCTATCGATCAGGACTGCGCTTCCCTCGCCGCCTTGTTACGGCGATTGTACTGCAGAGTTGGTTTCGGGCCGGCGGACCGCGCGGTGCAATGCGCTACAGAGCCTACGGGGACGCCGTTCAGCGACTTGGTGCGGTTCCCCGGAGTCGGTCACTACGGCGTCTTCAACGGCAAGAAATGGCAGAGCCAGATCTATCCGTTGGTCAGGAAACTGGTCCTCGCCACCAATTGCGTCGGTTCAGGTTTCCAGCAAGGCGACGGGCTCGGCCGCGAAACAACCGATCGTCCGGCACAGGTCCTCGTTCAGCCCGATACTCGGACTCCATCCCAGTTCACGCAAAAGGCGGCCCTGATATCCGGGTGTCGTCGGCGCGGATCGTCCGCAGGCAGCGGGCTAAACGCTATCCGAAAGGCGCTCCCGGCCAATTCGATGATCCGTTCGGCCAGCACCGCTATCGTCAATTCCCTTGGGTTTCCCAGATTGATCGGTCCGACCAGATCTTCATTGCCGTCCATCATCCTGATCAAGCCCTGCACGAGATCGACAAAACAGACGAGCGCGTCTGCGACCCGTCGCGGGATATGGTGATCGTTTCATCGTTCAGAGCCTGGCGGATGAATTTCGGAATGACCCGGCCGTCGTCGCGGGACACGCGCGGGCCATAGGTGTTGGAGGTCCCCACCACCTTGGCCTTGACGGCATACTGCTGGCGGCATTCGAAAAACAGCGTCTCGGCGCAGCGCTTGCCCTCGTCGTAGCACGCCCTCGGGCCGATCGGATTCAAGTTGCCCCAATAGGATTCCGCCTGAGGATGTTCCAGCGGGTTACCGTAGATCTCCGAGGTCGAGGTCTGAAGGATGCACGCGCCGGTCTCGCGGGTGACGTCGAGCAGGTTGATGCTGCCCTGGACATTGGTTTTCATCGTTTTGATCGGTTCGCGCTGGTAAAGCGTCGGCGAGGCGGGGCAGGCCAGATTGAAGACCGTGTCCACGTCGATCTGAATAGGATTTATCACATCGTGGTGGCGGAACTCGAAATTGGCGTGTCGATGAAGGTCAGATATGTTTGCGACGCTGCCGGTGACCAGATTGTCGATACAGATGACATCGACGTCAACGCACAAGATTGTTTCGCAAAGTAAGGCCTCGATAAAGCCGCCGCCGCCCGCGACAACGGCCCGGGGAAATTTTTCAGTGTCATAGGGCTAAGTCATCGGATGATACTTTGCGGCGCCAGCCCATTTTTTGCCAAGAGGTTGCCACTATGAAACAGGTATCGGGAGCGGCGGCGTGAACGATAGTCTCGGCAATCCGGTATCGACCGCCGACGGGGTGATTCTCGCTGGCGTCGATGAGTTCATTCTTGGATTCCTGCGTTACGAGACGCGGGCTGCGGGAATCCTGAAAACGGCGGCGGCCGCACCTGACTCGGCCTTGGCCAACGCCTATGCCGCCGCCCTTTTTATGCTGCTGGAATCGCCCCAGGGACCCGAGCGCGCGCGGCCTTTTCTGGCCGCCGCCGAGCGCGCGCCGGGCGCCAACCCCCGAGAGCGGGCCTTCATCGAATTTCTGCGTGCTTGGCTCGAGGACCATATCCCTCGCGCTCTTGGCTTGAGCGAGGCCATCGTCGACCGCTGGCCGCGCGATCTGGTGACGGTGAAACTGCACCAGTATCTGACTTTCGGCCTCGGCGACGCGCCGGCCATGTTGCGCATCGCGATGAAGGCGGCGCCGTCCTGCGGGGACATCCCCCACGTTCACGGCATGCTCGCTTTCGGCTTCGAGCAATGCCACCTGCTCAGAGACGCCGAGGCGGCGGCGACCAGGGCTCTATCAATGACATCGCGCGAGCCATGGGCTCAGCACGCCCTGGCCCACGTCATGCTCACCCAGGGCCGGATCGACGAGGGCGCGCGGTTCATGGCCGGAGCGTCCGATACATGGACGGGCCTCAACTCGTTCATGGTCACGCACAATTTCTGGCACCTGGCGTTGTTTCAGCTCAGCCAGGGGCGGGTCGAAGAGGTGCTGAAGATCTACGATACCCAGTGCTGGGCTCACGACCGCGGCTATTCCCAGGACCAGGCGGGCGCGGTTTCCCTGCTGGCGCGGCTGGAGTTGGCGGGCTTCGAGGTCGGCGACCGGTGGATCGATCTGTCCCACCACCTGGCCGCGCGCGGCCTCGACGTCGAGCAGCCCTTCTTGTCCTTGCACTATCTCTATGGCCTGGCCCGCGCGGGCCGACCGGAGGCCGAACCCCTGCTTGAGGCCTTTCGCTGCCGGGCCCGCCAGGCGCCGCCGTTCAGCCGCGCGGCCTGGGCCGATGTCGCTCTGCCGGTGGCCGAAGGCATCACGGCCTATCTCGCCGACCGGCCGGACGAGGCGGTGCGGCATCTCGACCGCGCCATGCCCAACCTGGCCAGGATCGGCGGCAGCCACGCCCAACGCGATCTGTTCGATCAGATTCGCTTGGCGGCCCTGACCGCCGCCGGCCGCTGGGCCGAAGTTCAACAGGCCCTCGAATTTCGCCGCGCGCGCGAGCCGGACGGCGCGTCGCTCAACCGCCAGCTCGCTTATGCCTATGAAGCGCTGGGCCTCCCGGCTCAGGCCGCCGAGGCTGGGCGTCGCGGCGGATAGATCATCGGATCAGATCGTCCCGGCGGCGCGCAGCCGCTCGATGGCGCCCCGGTCGTAGCCAAGCTCGCTCAGGATCGCCTCGGTATGCGCCCCCACGGCCGGGACATCGCCCATCACCTGCGCCACGCCCGATAGGCTGGCGGGCGGGCGCAGGGCCGCGATCGGCCCGTTTGGCGTCATCACCTCGCACCAGCGATCGCGGGCCGCCAGTTGAGGATGATCCCAGACATCGGCCATGGCGTTCATCGGCGAGCTGCCGATTTCGGCGCCCTCCAACAACGCCTCCACCTCGGCAACCGTCAGGCCAGCGAAGCGGCTTTCGATCAGCGCTGTCAATTCGCCCCGACTGGCAACGCGACGCGGATTGTCGCTGAAACGCGGATCATCGGTGAGTTCGGGTTTGCCCAGCACCTTCTCGCAGAACCGCGCCCACTCGCGTGGGTTCTGCAGACCGAAGATCACCGTGCCGCCATCGCCGACGCGGTGAGGTCCATAGGGGGCGACCGAAGGGTGGCTGGCCTCGCCCCGCGCCGGTTCGCAACCGCCGTAGTGGCTGAAATACAGCGAGTTGCTCAACCATTCGGTCAGAGCCTCGAACATCGACACCTCGACCCTCAGGCCCTCGCCAGTCCGACCGCGCTGCAACAACGCCGCCAGAATCCCCGAATAGGCATACATGCCCGCGGCGACGTCGGCGATCGAGGCGCCGGCCCGCGAGGGATGATCGGGTGTTCCGGTCAGGGCGACCAGGCCTGCCGCCGCTTGGATCAGCAGGTCATAGGCGCGCTTGCCCTGATAGGGTCCGCCTTCGCCGAAGCCGGAGATGTCGCAGACGATCAGCCCGGGCGCCTTGGGGTGCAGCGTGCCGAAGTCCAGGCCCAGCCGCGCCACCGCGCCCGGCGCCAGATTCTGGATCAGCACATCGGCGCCGAGCACCAGCGTCTCCAGCACCTTCAAACCTTCGGGACGCTTCAGATCGAGCGTCAGGCTCTCCTTGCCCCGGTTCAGCCACACGAAATACGATGATTGACCCAGAACCGTCGCGTCGTAGGCCCGCGCGAAATCTCCATCGCCGGTCCGCTCGATCTTGATCACGCGGGCCCCGAGGTCTGCCAGCTGCCGGCTGGCGAACGGCGCCGCCACCGCGTGCTCCAACGCCACCACGGTGACGCCGTCCAAGGGTCGAAGATGTCCGGCCATGGTTCGAACCCATCCCTCATTTTTGCCCCGCACCTTGCGGTGCATCGCGGCCGGTGGTCTTGTGAACCGATACAAATCCGCAGGGAAGACCACCATGGCCGACGGCAATCTCAGCGCGCTGCAATCGGCACGCGACGAGGCCTATTCGACGCCCCTCGACCAGATCGACGTCAGCCTGGGCGAGCGGTTCCAGAACAACACCATGTGGCCGTTCTTCGAGCGGCTGCGCAATGAAGCGCCGGTCCACTACACCGCCAACAGCGAGTTCGGCCCCTATTGGTCGGTGACCCGCTATCAAGATATCATGGCGATCGAGACCAACCACGCGGCGTTCTCGTCCGAGAAAGGCATCTCGATCAACGAACAGGCCGAGGATTTCACTCTGCCGATGTTCATCGCCATGGACCCGCCCAAGCATGACGCCCAGCGCAAGGTGATCAGTCCGATCGTCTCGCCGCACAATCTGGCTACCATGGAGCCGATCATCCGCGAGCGGGCCGGCAAGATCCTCGACGACCTGCCGATCGGCGAGACCTTCGACTGGGTCGACCGCGTCTCGATCGAACTGACCACCCAGATGCTGGCCACCCTGTTCGACTTCCCGTGGGAGGAGCGCCGCAAGCTGACCTACTGGTCCGATCTGACCACCATCGAGAGCGACACCATGACACTGGAGGAGGTGCGTGCCGAGCTGATGCAGTGCGCGTTCTATTTCCAGAACCTGTGGAACGTCCGCAAGGACTCGCCGCCAGCCAGCGATCTGATCTCCATGCTCGCGCATGGGGAATCGACCAAGGACATGCCGCTGATGGAGTTCCTCGGCAACATCCTACTGCTGATCGTGGGCGGCAACGACACCACCCGCAACTCGATCACCGGCGGCCTGCTGGCGCTTAACCAGTTCCCCGAGGAATACGCCAAGATCCGCGCCGACCCGTCGCTGATCCCAAACATGGTTCCGGAGATCATCCGCTGGCAGTCGCCGGTGGCTCACATGCGCCGCACCGTGGTGTCGGATGTCGAATTCGGCGGCCAGTCGATGAAGGCCGGCGACAAGGTGATCATGTGGTACTGCTCGGGCAACCGCGACGAGACCGCGATCGCCAATCCCGACGCCTTCGTCATCGACCGCGAACGCCCGCGGCAGCACTTGTCGTTCGGCTTCGGCATCCACCGCTGCGTCGGCAACCGCCTGGCCGAGATGCAACTGCGGGTGATCTGGGAGGAAATCCTCAAACGCTTCCCGGTGATCGAGGTGGTCGAAGAGCCGGTAAGGTTGAAGTCGTGCTTTTTGCGGGGTTATCGAAGCATGAACGTGAGGATTCCGGCGCGGGCGTGACAGGCTCGGCGTCTCTCGTATGACTATCTCGTAGAGTATTTCGACAATGCACCCGGCGTAGCTCGTTACCGAAGGAAAGGCTGCGCAGCGGATCTCCATGTCCCCGAACGATGTGGGTGCGACCTGTTCGGACGAGCGATTGCCAGTCGCCGCTTGTGAATCGGTTGTCACCGGTTTCCGTGGGCGCAAGGCCTTTTTCCACGCTGCCCCAGCGGCTTGATCGTGGCCAGGTCATCCTTCACCGCCATTGCGGCGATCAACAGGTCGTGGGTCGTCTGAGGGTTGATCCACAACTGCGGCGTGGCTCACCGCCACGGCGGCGAAGTTCGGGTTCACGGGTTTTCAGCGCGGCAAGGACGTCGTCCCGGGTCATGGCGGTAGTTCAGACCAAAACGTCGGGTTCGCGTATGCGGTGGACTACCCGGTTCGTTCTTTTCGTGAAGCTCTCTACCGTTGCGGCAATCGCCCCGCCTACCCGCCCAGACCCTAGACGTAGTGCTAGATTGAGCCCATGAATTGCTCAAAGGAGCAATCGCGATGACCCGCCATGAATCCATAGCCAAAGTCGCGCCCGACCCGACGGGTAAGCGATCACGCGTTGGGCTTACCTACATTGGCGTTTTCCGCGCATCGCCGCTTGAGCGCATAGACATGATCAAGCACGGCCTCCGAGCCACCGAGGCGAAGCGTATCCTGGGGGACTTGGCCATGGGGCAGGGCGTGGCTCTCAAGGCGTTGAATCTTTCGCCGGCCACCATCAACAAAAAGGCCAAACAGGACCAAAACCTGTCCGCGGACGAGAGCGAGCGCGTGCTTGGAGTTGTTAAGCTGGTGGGGCAGCTGGAGGCGATGGTGCAGGAGTCCGGCAATCCGGAGGGATTCGACGCAGCGGCATGGCTGTCGCGATGGCTCAGGGACCCGCTGCCAGCCTTCGGTGGCATGCGCCCGGTGGAACTGATGGATACGATGGAGGGACAGGCCTTGGTGTCAAACACGTTGGCGCGGGTGCAGAGCGGCGCCTACGCGTGAGCCGTACGGTCTGGCGGATCGCGGCCGATACCCCCGCGTACCAAGCCGACGATCTCTCCGGCGCCGGCGCCGAGGCGACGGGTGGCCGATGGAACGAAGCTGGTGTTTCGGTGGTCTACGCCTCTGAAACGCGGGCGCTGGCGTGTCTGGAAACGATGGTCCATCTGAACGCTGGCAGCCTTCCTCTCAATCGCTATCTGGTCGCGGTGACGATCCCTGACGATGTCTGGGCGAACGCGCGGCGGGAAAGCTCGGCGAGCCTGAGAGTAGGATGGGACGCCGAACCGGCGGGGCAGGTCAGCATCGGGTTTGGGACGGACTGGATTCGGTCGGGCGCTTCGGCGCTGCTGATCATCCCGTCGGTTTTCGTCCCGGAGGAATTCAACGTCCTAGTCAATCCACGGCATTCGGGCGCCGCGGGGGTCATCGCCGCCAAGGTCCGCAAGTGGCTGTACGATCCCCGACTGACCGAGGTCGCCGTCACTGGGTCGGCGTCGCCTGGCTCGCCTTTCGGATAGCCTTCATCAACGCGTATTGCGTCTCCCAGTTGGGGTCGGGATCGGCCAGGGTCTAGGCCGAGTTCATGGCGATCACCAGATGGTCGGCGGGAAACACCGCGATCACCTGGCCGAAGATGCCCTCCGCCTCGTAGCCGCCCGGAACGATCCACCAGAAGTAGCCGTAGGGCGGCTTGGCGACGTGGGCGCGGGTGGCGTCGTCGATCCAGCCTTTGGGGACAACGCGCCGGCCGCCGGCCGTGCCGCCCTCCAGCATGAATAGGCCAAAACGCCCGTAGTCGCGCAGGGTCATGCCAAGACAACAGCCGCCGCGCTCGTGGCCGGTAGTGTCCTGCATCCAGGCGGCGTCTTGTTCCATACCGAACGGCGCCCAGATCTTGCGCGAGAAATAGTCGGCCATCGGCTCGCCGACGGCGTTGGAGAGCAGGATTCCCGCCAAGTCGGTCTCGCCGGTCTTGTAGACGAACTTCGCTCCGGGCGGCGCTTCGCGCGGCAGGTTGCGCACATGGCTGATCACAGGGTTCACGCCGTCTTGCGGCGGGTCAGGCCCACCTTGGCGACGTCGGAATTGGGGTCGTTATAGTCCTCGTTCCATTTGACGCCGGAGGTCATGGTGATCAGCTGGCGGATCGTCATCCCCTCATAGACTCCCCCGGCCAGCTGGGGGATGTAGGGGGTCACCAGCTCGTCCAGGCTCTTGATCTTGCCGTCCTCGATCGCGGCGCCGATTAGGGTCGAGGTCACAGACTTGGCCACCGAGAACGATGTCCAGCGATCGGCCGGCGCGCGGCCCAGGCCATAGCGCTCCAGGATTGTCTTGCCGTCCTTGATGGCGATCAGACCGGAAACCCGAAAGGCGGCCATGTAGCTGTCGGTGGTATAGCGGACGCCGCCTTGGCTGAAGGCGGGATCGATCCGGGTCGCCGCCACCGGCAGTTCCCGCACGGCCTCGCCCCGTTTTACCACGCGGGTGCGGACCAGTGTTTCCATGTGGCGATAGCCATAGGCCTGCTGCTCCGGCGTCCACGCCAGGATCGAGTCCGGGCCGGATGGTGGCGTGGCGTCGGCCGCGCGCGCCACCGGGGCCGCCAGTAATAGGGGCGCCGTCAGCAGCAGGGCCGCCATGATGGCCTGCAGAGATATCGAAACGACTCCCATCATCCCACCTTCGCCGCCTCCCGCATCATCGCCGCGCTTCTCTGCGCGCGCTCGCTCATCGGGATCGTGGTTTCGCCGATGACGCCGGCGGCTTCCAGGCGGTCCAGTTCGTCTTCCCGCGCCCGTCGACTATCGGCGGTGGCGAGGTCCGCCTCGGATTCCAGATCGGGGCGGCCGATGGTCCGCGCCAGCGCCCGCCAGGCGTCGTCATCGGTCGTGGCGACCACCACCCAGGCGTCCTCGCCCGCGCAGCGGAAACAGCCGTGAGGGACCATCCAGGGGTGGCGGTTTTCTCGCCGGGGCGCCACCGCGCCGGTGATCGACTGGTCAATGATCCACGGCGCGGCCAGAGGAAACAGGCACTCCACCTGCGACAGGTCGATGAACTGGCCCTCGCCCGTGCGGCGCTGATGAAGCAAGGCCGTCAGCACGGCGGGGCAGGCGTTCATGCCGCCAATCGGATCGCCATAGGCGATGTGATTGATCATCGGCGGTCCGCCCGGCTCGCTGGTCACCGATGGCAGGCTCGATCCGTGCTCGAGGGCCGAGCCATAGGCGCGCACCTCGGCCCATGGCGTGCTCCCCCCGAAGGCCGGGATGGAGACCATTATCAGGTCGGGCTTCTCGGCGACCAAGTGGGCGTAGTCGAGCCCCAGCTTGGCCAGCACGCCATTGGCGTAGTTTTCCACCAGCGCGTCGAACGTGCCCACCAGGCGGCGCAACAGGTCCGCTCCCTCGGGACGCGTCAGATCGAGGGTGATCCCGGTCTGGTTGCGATTGAGGAAATTGAAGTTGAGAGCCTTTTCGTGCGGCGCCTCGGCATTGGCGGCGTCGCTGTAGTCGCTGCCGCGTCACCAGTCGGGATAGGCCCGCCCCTCGAACTTGATCACCTCGGCGCCTAGTTCCGCCAGTTGCCGGGCGGCCGAGGTTCCGGCCCAGCCCATGGCCAGATCGATGATCCGCATGCCAGTAAGCAGCAAGGCGTCGGGGGCGTTGCGGGGCGGTGCTTCCGGCAGTTCCGGAGGCGGGCGCCGCCAGTTATCGCTGTGCTCGCCCGCCAGGGGAGCCTGCCCGGTCAAGGCCGGCGGTGTGGCGGTCAGGCGCTGAGGCAGAAGCGGCGCCCCCAACCGCGCCGATCCGCACCTCGCCGAACGCGCCACGACCGCGATGCACGGGCTCGGCCAACAGCGCCGCCATGTCCCGAACCGGGACGATCGGCAGCCGCAGGCGCTCGGTCTCGACAAACCATTCGTCGGCGGTGTGCTTGAGCAGTCGCGGCATGAACAGCGCCTCGATTTCGGCCGGACGCGTAAAAGGATCGATCGGCGTCTGGTAATCCAGCCGCCCGGCGATCTCGGCCGGATCCAGCATCTGGCAGAACTATCGCCACTGGTCGGGAGTGAACGAGGTCACTCCGAGCCAGCCTTCTCGACATGGATAAACACCTAACGGAAAGACGGGATAGAACCGGTTCGGGCCCCAGCGGCGGCGCCCACGAAGTCGCGATAGGGACCATCCTGGCCGAACCAGCTGATCGCCACGATGTTGAGGTCTGGGAAAGCGGTTCTCAGCGCGACATGGCTGTTTGGACCCGGATCGCCGCCGGCCCCGGGTCGGGCGTCCAAGATTACATCGCATGCCGAGGCGATCTCCAGTAGTCGCGCCGCGTCCCCTTCCGCGACGATCACGCTCTGTCTGTTGGTGTTGCGCCAGGCAAAGACGCCGCTCTCCAGCACCCCGCCGCCGATATCGACCAAAGGCGGCTAGCGCAGGCCCGGATCGCCACCGTGCGGTTCGACCTTGACAACCGCCGCCCCAAAATCGGCGAACAGCTTGTTAGCATAAGCCAGCGCCGCCCCGGTCCCGAACTCGGCGACTCGGATTCCCTGCAAAGTGCTCCGGGTCGGCCCCGGGTTCATGGATCGACGAACTTTCGGCCCTCGGCGTCGAGCGGTCCGATGGGATCGGTTAGCGGTTCCAGCGACCCCTTCTGGCCCGGCTCGTTGGTGCGTCCGAGGCCAGCCCAGATGCGAAAGCCCAGGCGCCTGAGAAACGCGCCGCGCTCGGTCCGCCGCAGTTCTGGGTCGAGGCCCAGGAAATAGTTCTCCTGCTGCCGGACGAACGGACGGCAGTGATAGGACAGGATCGCGCGCCGCTCCTGGTCGGACGTTGTGTTGGCGCCGGTGCCGTGGGCGAGGCGGCCGTCGAAAATCAGCACAGCCCCGGCTGGGCCTTCCGCAGCGACAGTATCTTCAAGCGAATACTCGCGTCGATCGGGATCGAGGTGACTGCCGGGGACCAGCCGCGTGCCGCCGTTGGCGTCTGTGAAGTCGTCCAACATCCAGGCGATATTGGCCACCAAGGGCTTGGGGGTCCAGAAATCCACATAGCCCTGGTCGGTATGCAGATACATCGGAACGCCGCCTGGCCGGGCGATATTGGCCGTCAGGCTGGAGAGCAGATAGTCCTTGCCCAGCAGCCGGGTCATCACTTTGTCCACCAGCGGCTCGAGCATCAGGTCGCGGAACACCCGCCCCTTGTTGGGCAGCATCCAGATCCGCTGGTTGGTCTTGCCGTCGTGAAAGCCAAGCCCCTGGGCGTCCTCGCCGCGGGCCTGTTCGATAACCCGGTTCCGCAGGGCGGCGACTTGGCACGGTCTCATGGCCCCTTCAAGGATCGCGTAGCCATGACGGTCGAGATCGTCTTCGACCCGCTCCATGTCGCGGGTGGGACATGGGAGGGTGGTTTCAACGACCTCCGTGACGGACATGACACACCTCCCGTACGTGGCCGTCTCAGGCGTTGAAATTCAGTTTCAGCCCCGGCCGGGGCCAGCGGCATTTGTAGAGCTTGCCGGTCGACGAGCAGGTCACCCAGGCGTCGCGCATGTCGGCCCCGCCGAAGCAGATGTTGGTGGTCAGGATATCTGGGAAGGCGAAGTGTTCGGTCGAGCCGTCTGGATCGAACGCGGTGATCCCGCCATTGACGATCGTAGCCACGCAGACCTTGCCGCCGGCCTCCACCGCCAGGCTGTCGAGTAGCTGGAAGCCGGGCAGGTTGTGGATCACCCGGCCGGGTGCGAATCCGGCCGGCGGACCCATCTTGCCGGGGCCTTCCAGGTCGAAAGCGTAAAGCCGGCCCAGGTGGGTGTCGGCCATGTAGACGACGGTTTCGTCGGGCGAGAGGCCGACGCCGTTGGGCGAGATCAGGTGATCGCGGGCGCGCACGATGTGGTAACCGTCGGTGGTGGCGTAGTAGAGCGCCCCGTGGCCGCGTACTTCGGGATGGGTGGTGCCATGGTCTGTGAACCAGAAGCCGCCCTGCTTGTCGAACACCAGGTCGTTGGGGCCGGCGAACTTGCGGCCATCGCAGGCGCTGTAAATCGTCTCGACCTTGCCGGTGGCGATGTCGACGCGCTGGATATAACCGCCTGTATGGCTGGCCGGGGTCGGCCCCGGGATCGTCAGGCCGTCCTGTTTCAGCCACTCAAACGAGCCGCCGTTGTTGGTCACATAAATCGCACCGTCCGGTCCGATGGCCGCGCCGTTGGGGCCGCCGCCGGTCTCGGCGACGATGCTCTTCTGGCCAGTGGGTGAAACGCGGGTCAGGGTCTTGCCCTCGATCTCGGTGAGAATCACCGAGCCGTCGCTCATGGCGATCGGTCCCTCGGGAAACTTCAAACCTTCGACAACGAGTTCGATTTCCATGACGCTTCTCCCAATGATTCTATTTTGATCCGACTATAGGGGCCACGGACGTGAGGCAGAAGGGGCGCCCTGCGCTTTTCAGCGCCGTTCAAGCACGCGAAACACGAAGGCGTGATCGTCTTCCGGGCCAGCCGGATAGGCCTCGCGGCGGACCTCGATCCAGTCGGCCTGGTCGAAGGCGGGGAAGTAGACGTCGCCGTCGGGGCTGGCGTCGACCTCGGTGAGATACATCCGCTTGGCCTTCGGCAGGGCGGCGGCGAAAACGGATGACCCGCCGATCACGCACACCTCGGTCCCGCCGTCGTCCTCGGCGTGTTCCCGGCCGATCTGCAGGGCTTCGGAGAGTTCCTCGCAGACCACCGCGTTCTTGGGCGCGAACGACCCGTCTCTGGAGAGCACGATATTGGCCCGGCCGGACAGTGGGCGTTTGGGCAGGCTGTCCCAGGTCTTGCGGCCCATGATCACTGGCTTGCCCATGGTCAGGCTCTTGAACAGCGCCAGATCGGACTTCAGCCGCCAGGGCAGGGCGCCGCCGACGCCGATTACGCCATTGGCGCCGCGCGCCACCGGACCGATGGTAAGGATTGGGGTCAAACCGCGATCGGCGCCTTGATGGCCGGGTGAGGGCGATAGCCCGTCAGAGCGATATCCTCGGGCGCGAAGGCGAACAGGTCACGTCCGGGCGCCAAGACGAGGGTCGGAAAGGGTAGGGGCTCCCGGGTAAGTTGCAGGCGGGCCTGATCCAGGTGGTTCAGATAGAGATGGGCGTCGCCCAGGGTGTGCACGAACTCGCCCGGCTCCAGCCCGGTCGCCCGGGCCACCATCATGGTCAGCAGGGCGTAGCTGGCGATGTTGAACGGCACGCCGAGGAAGGCGTCGGCCGAGCGCTGATAGAGCTGGCAGGACAGCCGCCCCTCGGCCACGTAGAACTGGAACAGGCAATGGCACGGCGGCAGGGCCATGTCGTCCACCTCGGCCGGGTTCCAGGCCGAAACCATATGGCGGCGGCTCTCGGGGTTCTTGATCAGGGATTGGACCACGTTGGTCATCTGGTCGATCACCCGGCCGTCCGGCGCCGCCCAGCTTCGCCATTGCTTGCCGTAGACCGGTCCCAATTCGCCGTCCTCGTCGGCCCACTCATCCCAGATCGAGCAGCCGCGCTCCTGAAGCCAGCGCACATTGGTCTCGCCCTTCAGAAACCAGATCAGCTCCAGGACGATGGATTTGAAAAGCACTTTCTTGGTGGTCAGCAGCGGAAAGCCCGCCGCCAGATCGAACCGGATCTGCCGGCCAAACACGCTCACAGTGCCGGTGCCCGTCCGGTCGCCCCGTTGCGCGCCGTGGGCGATGATGTCGGCCAACAGGTCGAGGTACTGCCGCTCCGGATGCACCGAACCGGCGGATGTCTCGCGAAGCTGTTGGGCCGTGGCACTCATTACGCCACCACTCATACCCCGACTCGCGCACCGGCGCATCGGGGTTAGCGCGGCCATCCACAGCTTGACCTTCCGGGCAAAACCCTATCGATAGCGGCCTTCATTTCGTCGGAGACCACTCATGCGCGTCTATTACGACAACGACGCCGATCTCGCCCGCTTGCTGGACAAGAAGATCGCCATCGTTGGTTACGGATCCCAAGGGCACGCCCACGCCTTAAACCTGCGCGATTCCGGCGTAAAGGACGTAGCGGTCGCCCTACGGGCCGGCTCTGCTACGTCGAAAAAAGCCGAGGCCGAGGGCCTGACGGTGATGACCGTAGCCGAAGCCGCCGCGTGGGCCGACGCGATCATGATCCTGGCCCCTGACGAGCTTCAGCGCGGCATCTGGGAAAAGGACATCGCCCCCAACATCCGGGACGGCGCGGCCCTGCTGTTCGCCCACGGGCTCAACATCCACTTCAAACTGATCGAGGCGCCGGCCTCCATTGATGTGCTGATGGTCGCGCCCAAGGGGCCCGGCCACACGGTGCGCGGTGAATATCTCAAGGGCGGCGGCGTGCCCTGTCTGATCGCGGTCGACCAGGACGCCACCGGCGGCGCCATGGACCTCGGCCTCGCCTACGCCTCGGCGATCGGTGGCGGCCGTTCCGGCATCATCGAGACCAATTTTCGCGAGGAATGCGAGACCGACCTATTCGGCGAACAGGCCGTGCTCTGCGGCGGTCTGGTAGAGTTGATCCGCGCCGGTTTCGAGACCCTGGTGGAGGCCGGCTACGCGCCGGAAATGGCCTATTTCGAGTGCCTGCACGAGGTGAAGCTGATCGTCGACCTGATCTACGAAGGCGGCATCGCCAATATGAACTACTCGATCTCCAACACCGCCGAATATGGCGAATACGTCAGCGGCCCCCGGATCGTGACGCCGGAGACCAAGGCCGAGATGAAGCGCATCCTGGCGGACATCCAGTCCGGCCGTTTCGTGCGCGACTTCATGCTGGAGAACCAAGCCGGCCAACCCAGCTTCAAGGCTACCCGCCGCCGCGCGTCCGAGCACGGCATCGAGGAAGTGGGCGCCCGCCTGCGCGCCATGATGCCCTGGATCGCCAAGAACAAGCTGGTGGACACCGCCCGCAACTAGGAATGCGATGACCGACGCCGCTGAAACCGCCAAGGCTCGGCTGCGGGGCGATCTGCGTTCCGCCATGCGGGCAGCCGATGGAGGGAACATGATGACGGATGAATCAGACCTGCGCGCCGAACTGGTCACGCAATACCGCCGTGTCAGTGACCTGCGCCTGAACGAACTCGCATCGGGTAACCTGAGTTGCCGCTTTGAGGATGGAATGCTCATCTCGCCCACTGGCGCATCGGCGGCATCGATCAGCGAAGACAATATCGTCCATGTCGGCCCCGAAGGCGTCTGGACGGGGGACCACGCGCCTTCGTCGGAGTGGCGGATGCATTGGACGATCTATCGCGACCATTCGGAAGCGGGCGCCGTGGTGCACACTCACTCGGACTACTGTGTCGCGGTCTCGTGTCAGAACGCTCCCCTGCCGGGATTTCACTACCTGGTGGGGCTGTTCGGCGGGGTCGACGTGCCCTGCGTGCCCTATTCCACTTTCGGCTCCGAACAGTTGGCCGATGATGCGGCCGCGGCCCTGGAGCAAAGAACGGCCTGCCTTCTGGCAAACCACGGCATGATCAGTCGAGGGCGGAATCTGAATACGGCGGTCAACTTGGCCCATCGTCTGGAGATAATGTGCCGCCAGTACGTTCTGGCCCGCCAACTGGGGGAACCGACGCGCCTCACGGACGACGAGTGGCGGGCGTTCTTCGCGAAGATGAAGGGCGCCGGCTACGGCGCGAAAGGCTAGAGTGACGTGCGTGATTCGAAAATCGCGCGCGTCGCTCTAGCTTTCTGATATCGAGTCGTTTTTTACCGAAAACCGGTCCCAACTTTTCCGCACGGCGCTCTAACCCGCCGACGCGTTGGAAGGTTTCGCACATGAATTCCGGCCTCGTCGCCATCGGCCTGACCACCCTCGACGTCGTCGCGCGACCGGTCGACGAGCTCACCCACAAGGAGCGCGCCACGCTCATTGAGGCGATCGCCTGCGCGCCGGCGGGCACGGCGGCCGGGGCGGCGCTTGTCGCCGCGAAGCTCGGCGTGCAGGTCCGCCTCGCCGGCGCTGTCGGGGACGACATGATCGGCGGCTTCGTAAGGCTCGGGCTCGAGCGGACAGGCGTCGACACCAGCCTGCTGGTGACTCGCGCGGGCCAAAGGACATCGACGACAATGCTGGCCGTGGAGTCCGACGGCACGCGGTCGAGCTATCACATGGCGGGCGCGGGCGGCGCCCCTCCCGTCGATGACGAGGTGGTCGAGGCCGTACGCGCGGCGCGCTTCGTCCACTACGCCGCTGTCGGCTGCCACTCCACCGATGGCGGTCCCGGCGCGGCAATCCTGATGGCCGCCAAGAAAGCCGGCGCGATCGTCACCTGCGACCTGATCGGGCCGCGCCCCACCGCCGTTCAGGAGATCGAACGCCTTCTGCCGTTCATCGACTATTTCATGCCCAGCGCCGCCGAGGCCGTGTTCCTTAGCGGGGCAGAGGACCTCGCCTTGGCCGCGGACTGGTTCATCGAGAAGGGCGCTGGAGCCTGTGTCATAAAGAACGGGCGCCGCGGGGCGCTCGCCACCCTCGAGGGTAGGCGCCACGTGGTGCCGGCCTTCGCCGTCGAACCCGTAGACACCACCAGCTGCGGAGACTCGTTCTGCGCCGGTTTCATTGCGGCGCTCGATCGCGGCTGGTCGCCCCTCGACGCCTGCCGCTTCGCTAGTATGACGGCCGGCCTCGTGGCCTCCGGCGTCGGCACGCTGGGCGCGCTTGTCGGATTCGAGGAGACGGTCGCGGCCATGCAGGCGTATCCGGTCGCAGACAACTAGGGGCCGGGTAGCGACCTAGGCCGCGATCAGGCGCAATCCACGTTTAATTATAATCGCGACGGCACCTACTCACCAGCTCGCCGGGCGTCAATTCCAGCCAAGATCGGCCTCGCCACGCAGGATCGCCTCGACCTCGGCGGTGTGCTTGGCCCCGTCGCGGTCGTGCAGCACCAGGGGCGGCAGCAGTCGCAACGGCGTCTTGCCGGTCTTTACCGCCCGCACCAGCACCCGCTTGGCTGGCGCGTCAGCAAACGGATGGACCCCGCGAATCTGGAACGAGCCGATCTTGGGACCGAGGCCGGTCAGGATATCGCCCAGACGGTCGG
>JAYVYH010000066.1:0-8336 GCA_043784385.1 Caulobacteraceae bacterium
ATGAATATCCGGGGCGAGACCAGCGACGCCGTCGCCGAGGCGCTCAAGGCGAGGCGAATCCCGTTCTGTTTCATTACGGGCTACGGCTCCAGCGTTGCCTATGCCGACATCTCCGTCATTGGCAAGCCTTTCGATATTGCAATGGTGCAACGGGCCGTCAACATGCTTCTGGCGAACGATCAAGATAGCCAAGTGTAGGCCGGCCGCCATGCCAGATACCCTTTTTGTCGGCGACGGCGGGATGACCACACCTATGCGCCAGCGGTCTATTCTGCGTTGTTGTCGCAAAAAGCAAACCGATGATCGATGATCGCCGCCCTGGAACGTTGCGTGATCTGCCCTCCGCCAACGCGCCCACCAACACCGAGGCGGAATTGTTTGACGCTGTTTGCGCGCAGCTATCCACCAATCCTCGCAATTTGGCTTTCACGCTCTGCTATCTGTTCGAAGGCGAAGGCGAAGGCGAAGGCGAAGGCGAAGGCGAAGGTAGGCCGCGCACCGCCCGGCTGGCGTGCGCCAGCGGTCTTGAACCCGGCCACGCCGCTGCGTCAGCCGTCCTTGATCTCGAGGCAGGTCCCTGGCCAGAGGCGGCAGTGGCGATGACCAATGCCGCCGGGACGGCCGATCTGACGAGACCATCCATCGATTTGCCGAGCGGCGCCCGGGACAAGCCACCCCGCCAGGCACTGCTACTTCCGTTTGGCCAATAGGGGGCGGACAAATCGACGGCGGAGTTTATCGTCACCGGTGGCCATGAGTTCAAGACCCCCTTATCCCTGATCCTCGGGCCGCTCGGATAGGTGCTGGCGACGCTGGCGGTGTTCGACCCGGCCTCCTACGGCCGGTTGGAGTTGGCCCGTCGAAACGGCTTGCGGCTGCTGCGCCTCGTCAACAGCCTGCTGGATTTTTCCTGGATAGAAGCGGGCAGGGTTCAGGCCACTTACGAGTCGACCGATTTCGCCGCCTTCATCGCCTCGAGCTCCCGCTCGACCATCGAGAAGGCCGGCCTGACGTTTCGCGTGTCCTGCGTGCCGCTTGGCGAGCCGGTCTATCTGGACCGGGACATATGGGAGAAAATCCTCATGAACCTGCTGTCCAACGCCTTCAAACACACCTTTGGGGGTGAGATCGCCGTCGAAATCCGCCGGTCGGCCGACGGGCGCCATGCGGAAGCGCTGAGCATCGACATGGGGATCGGCGTGGCCGCCAACCAGCTTCCTAAGCTGTTCGAGCGCTTCCATCGCATCGAAGGCGCGCGGGGTCGCGGTTTTGAAGGCACGGGAATAGGCTTGGCGCTGTTGCGGGGACTGGTGACGCTGCATGGCGGTTCGAACGGCGTGGAGAGTGAGCCCCGGGCGCGGAACCACGTTCCGGATCATCTTACTCTCGGCGAGGGGGGGAGGGGAAGCCAAGGTCGAGGGTTTGGGCCGGGGGCCCGATGACTACCTGGTCAAGCCCTTTGCCGCGCGCGAGCTGCTGGCCCGCGTCAACGCCAACATCCAGCTGGCGGCGGCGCGCCAGGAGGCGGCCTGTTCGGTCAGGCGTTCGGAACGGCTGACCCTGATGACCCAGGAGCGGCTGTCCCTGGCGCTCTCCACGACGCGGGTTTCGGTGTTTGAGTGGGATGTCGAGCCCAACAACGTGGTGGTCCATGGCCCTTTCGTAGAGGCATTCGGCATGTCCGCCGACGGCCTGGCTCGGGCGTTCGAACCCTTTTGCACCACCAAGGATGTGGACCGCGGCTCCGGGCTGAACCTCAGCATGGCCTAAGATTTCGTCAAACAGTCCGGCGGCCACGTAGCTATTTACAGCGAGGTCGGGCGCGGTACGACGGTCTGGCTGTACTTTCGCACGCAGAGTGGCGAAACAGTGGCGGCCCCGACGGTGGCGCGCGATAACGTCCCGGGAGCCAGTCGCGACGAAGTCGTGCTGGTTGTCCAGGATAGAGATGAGGTTCGCGCCTACAGCGCCATAGCCCTGAAGGAGTTGGGCTACGACGACCTCTAAGCCGACGATGTCGATTCGGCGTTGGAAATCCTGACCGGCGATACGCGCCAAGACTTGCTGTTCACAGACGTCATACTGCCCGGCAAAACCGGCCGGGTTCTGGCGGAGGCGGCGGTGATCGTGCGGCCGGATTTGCCCGTGCTCTATACGACCGCCTATGCCCGCAACGCCATGATGCATGGCGGCCGCCTGAATTCGGGCGTCAGACTGATCACCAAGCCCTTTACCTTCGAGACGCTGGCGTTGGCGGTGCGCGACGCGTTCGACCGGTAACGGGTCGAATCCTGAAAGCTCGGAACGATATGCCGGTTTCGGCGCTTTTTGTCGTGGACGATACAACCACGAGGCTAGAGCATCATGTCATCCCAGTTCAGACTCGCGGCGACGGCGGCGGCGCTCGCGACGTCGCTTCTCGCGCTTGGCGCATGCAACAAGCCCGGCGTCGACGCGCCGCCGGCGACGGATAGCGCCAACAATAGCCTCGCCACCGCCAGCCCCACGGTTGCCGGGGCTGAGGATGCGGCAGCGGCAGCGGTGGGAACGGTTTCGGCCGCCACGACCATGACGGCGCAAGGTTTCGTCACCGCCGCAGCCACTAGCGACATGTACGAAGTGCAGGCGGCGAAGCTGGCGGAGGACAAGGCGACAAGCCCGGCGGTAAAGAAATTTGCCGCCAAGATGATCCGTGATCACACCGGCAGCACCGCCAAGCTTACGCACATCCTGAAAGATGACACCGGTCTCAAGGCAACACCGCCTACCGATCTCGACGAGAGGCGGAAAGGGCTTGAAAACAACCTCGCGCTCTCCGCGCCGGCCGATTTTGACAAAACTTATGTCGATCAGCAGGTCGCGGCCCATCAGGAAGCCGTAACACTATTCAGCGGCTATGCAGGCAAAGGCGACAACACGGCCTTGAAGAACTTCGCCATAAGCACGCTGCCCACGATCCAGGCCCATCTGACGATGGCCAAGGACATGCAGGCGGCGATGTCCAAATAGACCTGGTCGCGTCCTCGGTCATTCGACCGCGAGGCGTGTACCTCAACCCCGATCTTCAGTTGGAGACATCAAATGGCTACCGGTTCACTCAACCCTTTCGACGATGCCAACCATACCGGCGCCCATGAACAAATCGTCAACGGGCGCAAGGCGTTCGACGAAGCTTTGGTGACGGCGGAGCGAACGCTCAAACAGGCGACCAAGACCGCTGAACGACTGCTTGCCGAAGGCGCGGAGATCGTCCGCTCACAGACCAAAGTATACGCGGATACGGCCGGCGAGCAATTCGATGATGCGCAGAAATACACCCTTAAACGGATCAAATCGAGGCCGCTGACCGCGACCTTGGCTGCATTGGGTGTCGGGTTTCTATTGGGTGTCGTTCTGTTCGGGCGAGACAAGTAACTGAGGCGATAATTCAGTCGCACCGAAAAGCGTTAAGAAAGATGAAAACATGAGCGTGGACATTCACGACAAGGCCGCCGTGGAAAAGCAGTTGTGGGCGGAACTGGAGCACGGCCGCTTCGGGATGCTGGGTTCGGCAACTGACGTCGCCGTCGGCTTTCGCCCCATGACGGCCTTTGTGGAACCTGAAGCTGGAAAGATATGGTTCTTCACCAACAGGGAGGCGGAGATCGCGCAAGCTGCCGACAAGGGCGCCATGGCTACGTTCATTGTCATGGCCAAGGATCAGGAATTTCAGGCCTCGGTGTCCGGCGAACTGCGCACGACTTTCGACGTGCTGCACCGTGACAAATATTGGAGCACCGTCGTGGCGGCGTGGTTTCCCAAGGGCAAGGAAGACCCCGGCCTGACCTTGATGTGCCTGACCTGCGCGGAGGCGGACGTCTGGGTGTCCGAGGTTGGCGCGCTCAAGTTCGGCTGGGAGATCGCCAAAGCCAACCTGACCGGCGCGACACCGGATGTGGGCGATCACGCGCACCTGACATTCCGCTGATGCTGTCCCACGAATAACCGACACACTGGGAGCAGAACATGGCGCATTCGATCGCCGACGAACTCAAGTCACTTCATACCGCCGCCATAGACGCAAGGCATGGGTATGAGGAGGGCCTAAAGGACGCTGGAGGCAAGGGGATGACCCCCCTGTTTCAGGAAATGATCGCGGTCCATACCAAAAACGCCAACGCCTTGGCGGGGGAACTGCAGAAAGCCGGAGAACAGGCCGATGACAACGGCTCGTTTATGAGCACCGTGCAACGGACCGCAATGGGCGTGCGCTCGATGTTCGGTGGTCTGGATGAAAGTGTCATACCCGGGCTGATCGACGAGGAGAAACGCAATGTTTCCCATTATGACAATGTGCTTGAAATGGCTGATCTGCCGCCGAGCGTCAGGGCGGTTGTTGTCAGAAACGGCGACCGTCTAGAAGATGCGATCGGGAAAATGCAAGTGTTGAAATCCTGAAATCGGTCATCAAGGGGCGCCCTGGCGACCGATGGCTCTCGCCAGGGGCCTCTGGCTATCCCTATAGTCTTCCCATGCGGATGAGCGGCGCAGCAAGGCCGGGGCCGTTCCCACTGTATACTTCGTGGGGTCAAGGCCGGGCTTGACTTGGCTCCAGCTCAGCGGCATCGACACCGGCGCCCCAGGCCTTCCGCGCGGGGACAGCGGCGCGACTGCGGTCGCCATCCGGTCGTTTCGCAGATAGTCGAGGAAGATACGCCCGGCTCGGTCCTTTTTTGCCATGGTGATCAGGAACCGGTCCGGGGCGTCGCTTGCCATGGCTCTGCACAGGTCTCGCGCGAAATTCTTTGCGGTGGCCCAGTCGATGCTCTCGCCTTTCAATGGCGTGACGACATGCAGGCCCTTACCGCCGGTCGTCTTGCAGAAGCCGATCAGACCCAGGTCTTCCAGTCGGTCGCGGATCTCGCGAGCCGCTTCAATGACCAGGGCGAACGCGACATCCGGTGCGGGATCCATATCGAACACCAACCTGCCAGGCTGTTCGGGGTTGAACGGCTCGCAATTCCAAGGATGGATTTCGAGCCCTCCGATCTGCGCGGCGGCGACCAGCGCCTCGACGCGGTCGAGTTGGAGGTAGGGCGTTTTGTCGCCGAAAACCTCGACCTCGGTGAACAGCGAAGAGGAGCCTCTGCTTGCATGACGCTGAAAGAACCGCTCGCCGTCGATGCCATCGGGCATGCGGATAATCGAACAGGGCCGCCCCTTGATGTGGGGCATTAGCCAGTCGCCGACTTCTCCATAGTAGTGCGCCAGGTCGAGTTTGGTCACCGGGCGCCCGTCCGCGGCGTCCGGCCATAGAGCCTTTTCGGCGTGAGAGATCGTGACTCCCATGACGGGGACGGAGCCATGCTTCACCATGCGGCTGACACCGGTCGGCGCGGGGGTGCTCAGTTCCACTGAGTGGGCCGGTTCATCGGCCTCGACCTCCGCCGCTGGCTTGTCTTGTCGAAGGCCCTTGAAGGCCGCCTGACGGATGGCGCCATCGCCGGTGAAGCCCGCATATTCGATGTCGGCGACCAATTCCGGCTTCACCCAGTGCACTCCGGGGGCCCGTTTGGGCGCGCCCTCGCCGGTGAATGGACTGACCTGTATCTCAAGCGCCCTCAGTTTCGGCATCAGCCTTTCCACGGTTTCGCGCCCGAAGCCAGTGCCGATCCTTCCGACGTGGACTAGACGGCCGTCACGGTTGACGCCGGCGATCAGCGATCGAAAGGCGTCGCCGGTGGTGGTCCAGCCGCCGATCACCACTTCATGACCCTGACGGCACTTTGACTTGACCCAGGTGTTGGTTCGCCCGGACCGGTAGGGTGCATCGAGCCTCTTCGAGACGATACCCTCCAGATCCAAGCGGCAGGCCGACTGCAGAACCGCGTCGCCGGCGCTGATGAAGTGGTCAACATAGCGGATGGAGGCGGGTGCGTTTTCTAGCGTCGCGGCTAGGCGGGCCTTGCGCTCCGAGAGGGACAGCGGGCGAAGGTCGTCGTTCCCGAGCGCAAGCAGATCGAAGGCGAAAAAGATCAATTTGTCGGTCTCGCCCTCCGAGATGGCGGCTTGCAGCGAGGAAAAATCAGGAGCGCCGGTCCGGTCCAAAGCGACGATTTCGCCGTCATAGACGCCATCGGCCAAAAGCCTGGCGGCTTCGATGAGGGCGGAGAACTTCGACGACCAGTCGATGCCTTTGCGGGTCAGAAGGGTCGGCTTGCCACCGTGAATGCGGAGTTGCATGCGGTAGCCGTCGAATTTGATCTCGTGGGCCCAGCCTGCTCCCTTTGGCGGTTTCGCCGAAGACTTGCAGAGTTGAGGCTCCACGAACGCGTGCGCTTTTCCCTTTAGAGTCAGGTTTCGGGACGCGGCTGCCGTGGAGTGCGGACTTTTGTGGGTGCGCCAGACTGCGTCGGCGGCGGTTTGCGAAACGGTCATGAAGGGTTCGGCCCCGCTGTCTACGCCGGCCGCGATCCGCGCCATGCTTCGCCCCGAAGCCACGGAGCGGTCTTCGCTGGCCTTGGCGGCGCCATCCGTCTCGACGGCGGCGTCATCGCGGTGCTTGATCAACAGCCAATTGTCGCGCTTGGAGTTTCCGTCGGCGCGCAGGCGGACGATAACCCAGCCGCCGTGGAGTCGCTCGCCCTCCATGACGAATTTCAACTCGCCCTTGCGAAGAGCGGCGTCGATATCCTTAAATCCCGTCTCGGGGGCCCAGTAGCCGCGATCCCAGATTTGGACCGTGCCGCCGCCATACTGCCCCTTGGGGATCGAGCCTTCGAAATCGCCGTAGGCCAGCGGGTGATCCTCGACCTCGACGGCCAGGCGCTTGTCGTGCGGGTCGAGCGACGGTTCACGCGTCACCGCCCAGGATTTGAACACGCCATCGTACTCAAGGCGCAAATCGAAGTGAAGACGGGTCGCCGCGTGTTTCTGAACGACGAACCTAAGCCGCTCCGATTTGGCCACCTTGGCGCCCGCCCCTGACGGCTCGGCCGTAGCCGCGAAATTCCGCATCTCGCGATAGCGGGCAAGTTTTTTCGTGGTCATTGCGTGTTCCCTCAGGCTCTAAGGATGTGAACGAACATTTGGCCGGATCGATCCGGCGGGCCTTTGGCCGCGAGCAGCGAACCAAATCGGACCTTGACCGTTCTGGGGTGACGTAGCGGGCATTGGCCGCGCTTACCGGAGACCATGCGATGGCGCCCCGCCCAACCTGGCAAGGCCACCTCAAACTCTCGCTTGTCACCTGCCCGGTGACCCTGTTCACCGCGATCGACGCTGGTGGCGACGTCCATTTCAACCTGATCAATCCGAAGACCAACAACCGGGTCAAGATGATCGCCAGCGATCCGGATACTGGCCCGATCGATCGGGCCGAATTGGTCAAGGGCTATGAGGTGGCCGATGATGAATATGTCCTGCTGACCGAGGCGGAGATTAAGTCGGTCAAACTGGAGAGCACCAAGACCATCGATATCGAACGGTTTGTTCCCGCCGAGGACATTGACCGCATCTACTGGGACAATCCCTATTACCTCGCGCCGGACGGCAAGCTGGCGCAGGACGCTTTTGGCGTCATTCGCGAGGCTTTGAGCCGGTCCGGTCGGATCGCGCTGGGCCGCATCGTGCTTTCGACTCGCGAACGTATTCTCGCCCTAGAGCCGCGCGGCAGAGGCATTCTCGCCTATTCCCTGAGATCGGATGACGAAGTCAGGAATCCTGACGAGATGTTCGCCTCGATCAGCGACGCCAAGCCGGATGCGGCGATGATTTCGATCGCCGAGAAGATCATCGAACAACTGGATGGGCCTTTCGATCCCACGCAGTTCGTCGACCGCTATGAACAAGCCTTGAAAGCCCTGATCGCGGACAAGCAAAAAGGCCACAAAGTCACGGTCTCAACCGAGCCTGACGACACCAACGTCGTCGACCTGATGTCCGCGCTGCGGGCAAGCCTCGCGGGCAAGGCCAAGGCTGTGAAGGCGCCAATAGCCAAACACGCCGGCAAAAAGCGGAATTGAATTACGCCATCGGATAGTTGCGAACGAATCGGCAGGCTCAGCGTTTTGGCGGTGTCCTGATCCTCTTAAATTGGAAATGACCCCGATGCTGATCCGCGCCGGATATGAAATCTCCTCCGACGGTCCGGCTCCGACACCGATCACCCTGCTGCTCAGCGTCAGGCCGGAGCGGTTTGCCGATTTGGTCACCAACCAGCGCATCGCGGTCAGCGGCCCGCCGCCATTGCATCTGTTCCAGGAGCTCTATGGAAATAACGCTCACCGGCTACAGGCGCCGGCCGGTCACACTCTCGTTAGAGGCGGACCGCCGCGGAGGCCCACGCCGAAAGCCGG
>JAYVYH010000067.1:0-3492 GCA_043784385.1 Caulobacteraceae bacterium
AATGACCATGGAACAGTTTTGGGGCAAGCGGCGTTAGGGGCTAGCCCTCAGTGGGCCGATATGACGCGGCCTCGCCGAGAGACATCGTTGAGACTGTTAAAAAAAAGCCGCATCTTGCCTTTAGGAACACAGTTAATCGCCGATCGAATGGTCAGCGACCCGGGGATCTGGACGACGTGAACACAATTTACGATTTGCTGACGATGGTGATATTCGCTGGTCTGGTGGTTTTGTTCCTGCAACGTTCCACCGCTGCCGAGCCCCGAGATCACATGTATCAGTACGCTCCGCCCGCAATTGGGTGTGCGGTTGCAAACTGGGTGGGCAATCCGACCCCAAAGGGACTCGGACTGGATTGGCTGGCTGTTGTGATCATTCTCGCGGTCGTAGGTTACGTTTGGTATGTCTTGAAGCCTTTCAATCAAACCCTTTAGGGGTATTCGCGGCCTAGCCGCACCCGGGATTGACCGCTTCGTTAGCTCGCGCCGCTGGCGCATTTAGGGAAAACCATGAGTTGGATCGATGGACTTCTACCCTGGCGCAAACCCTCGCGCGCGCGGACGGCAAGCGAAGAAAAATATTTATATCATACCGCCGGCGTATCGCTGACGGAGAAGTCGCAAGAGGACGGCGAGGCTTTTCCGCGCTTCCATGCCACCGCAGGCGACCAGCTCGACCCCAAACGCGCCGATCGGTTCGCGCTGATCAGATCCCGGCTGCGTAATGCCTACACGCCTGCGCAACCGGTCACCGACCGCCGAATGTTCGCCGGTCGAACCAAGCTGATGACTACCCTGATCCGTTCGATCGAGGACCAGCGGCTACACACGGTAATTTACGGCGAGCGGGGCATCGGCAAGACCTCCCTGCTCCAGGTTCTGGCCAAATCGGCGGAGGAGGCCCGGTACCTGGTGGTCTATATCACCTGCGGAGCCCGGTCCGAGTTCGACGAGACCTTTCGCGCCATCGCCGCGCGCATCCCTTTGATGTTTCACGGTGGCTATGGTCCCACCAGCCGAGAGGGCGAGCGGGGCGACACCTTGCTGAGCCTGTTGGGTCCCGAGCCGATCGGCGTCCGCGGCGCCAGCGACGCTCTGGCGCGGATCGAGGGCACCCGGGTCCTGGTCATTCTCGACGAGTTTGATCGCGCCGAATCCGAGGACTTCCGGCGCGGCATCGCCGAGCTGTTGAAGACCCTGTCCGACCAGTCGGTTCGGGTTCAGATGCTGATCGCCGGCGTCGCCGCCAACCTGACCGAACTGATCGCCAATGTGCCGTCCATCCAGCGCAACGTGTCCGCTCTACGGGTCCCAAAGATGACCCCCGCGGAAGTGCGTAGTATCGTCAAAAACGGCGAATCGATCAGCGACCTTCATTTCGAAGAACCCGCCATCGAGGCGATCATCGCGCGATGCATGGGCTTTCCCTACTTGGCAACCCTGCTGAGCCACCGCTCCGCCCTGGTGGCTGTCGATGACGGTAGGCTGACCGTCAATAGCGATGACGTCGGCATTGCCACCGAAGAAGCGGTCGAGGAGTTTAGGGGTCGTATCTCGCGGCGCTCACAGCTTCAGATCGACGGCCTGGTCAGACGGGGTCAACTGCCCGTGCTGGGTGCTTTGGCCGGCGCCGCTCAGAGCACAGGTGGCTGGTTCAATGTCGAGGATATCACCGCGGTACACGCCGAAGCGTCCTCGATCCACGACGCCCAGGCCACGATCGAGAGCCTGGCCAAGAATCAGGTGTTGATCGAGGTCGGCGACGACGGCTTCGGACAGGGCTACCGGTTCATGGAGCCGACGGTTCCTGTCTATCTTTGGCTTCTGGCCGCGCGGGGTCAGTATTTCGACCACCAGCACCCGGCATTGGAATCCGTTGCGGGCTAGTCACGCTCGCCAACGAACCCGCTTGCGGCCGGCCATCGCCGTGATCTCATTGCAAAGGTGGAGACCGTGGCCCCAGTAAAGCTGATAAGCCCGCGCCGGTTCGGCGACGAACGCGGTTGGTTCGTGGAGACCTACAACAGTGAGAAATACGCCTTGCTGGGCGTTGGCGTCCAATTCAAGCAGGACAATCACTCTCTGTCGCGCAGCCCCTGGGTTTTGCGTGGGCTCCACTTCCAGACCCCACCCCGCGGTCAAGACAAGCTGGTCCGATGTGTCCGGGGCCGGATTTGGGACGTAGCCGTGGACGTTCGCAAACACTCCCCTACCTTTGGCCAGTGGGTTGCCGCCGAACTGAGCGCCGAAAATGGCCACCAACTGTTCGTGCCGGTGGGTTTCGCTCATGGCTTCCTGACCCTCGAGCCCGACACCGAGGTGGAATACAAGGTTAGCGACCTTTACGCACCCGAGTGCGATGGCGGCCTTGTCTGGAACGACCCGACTCTGGCCGTCGCATGGCCACTGGGTGGAGCGGCTCCGTTGTTGTCCGACAAAGACACCCGCCTGCCGACCCTGGCGGAATTTGATAGCCCTTTCGTCTATGACGGCGACCCACTGTTCCCCCTCCCGTCAGAGCCTCCGATTCCCTGAACATGACCCAAACCAGCAAGCGAATCCTCGTCACCGGCGGGGCCGGTTTCATTGGCTCGGCCCTGGTGCGGCACCTGATCGAAAACACCGAGCACCAGGTGCTGAACGTCGACAAGGTGACTTACGCCGGCAACCTCGCCTCGCTGCAAGGCGTGGAGACGAGCAACCGCTATGCTTTTCTGGAGGCCGACATCTGCGACGCCGGCGCAATGAGGGCGGCGCTCACCGATTTTCGCCCGGAGGTGGTGACCCATCTGGCGGCCGAATCACATGTGGATCGATCGATCGATGGACCGGCGGCGTTCATTGAAACCAATATCGTCGGCACCTTCGTTCTGCTCTCGGCGGTGCTGGATTATTGGAAGGGCCTGGAAGGCGCCGCGCGCGAGGGCTTCCGATTCCATCATATCTCGACCGATGAGGTGTTTGGATCGCTCGGGGCGGAAGGCTTTTTCACCGAGACCACGCCCTATTCGCCCCGCTCGCCCTATTCGGCGTCCAAGGCGTCGTCCGACCATCTGGTGCGAGCCTGGCAGGAAACCTACGGCCTGCCGACCCTGATCACCAACTGCTCCAACAACTACGGCCCCTATCATTTTCCCGAAAAGCTGATCCCGCTGATCATCATCAAGAGCCTGGCCGGCCAGCCGCTGCCGATCTACGGCAAGGGCGACAATATCCGCGACTGGCTGTTCGTCGAGGACCACGTCCGAGCCCTGACCCGGGTGTTCGAGACGGGGACGCCGGGGGAAAGCTACATCATCGGCGGACGGGCCGAACGCACCAACCTGGAGGTGGTCCAGCGCATCTGCGCCACCCTCGACCGGCTGCGTCCGCGCGCCGACGGCAAGGCCTACGAGAGCCAGATCACCTACGTCACCGACCGGCCGGGGCATGACCACCGCTATGCGATCGATCCGACCAAGCTGGAACGGGAGCTTGGCTGGACGGCCCAGGT
>JAYVYH010000068.1:0-6763 GCA_043784385.1 Caulobacteraceae bacterium
TGGTGTCGGCTTCGCCCAGGTCACCAGAAACTACGCCCGGGAACTTGGCCGACATCGCTTCCATATTGTCGCAGCCCTGAAGCTTGGGGCGCAGCAACATGAGTTTCGCCTCGGCGGCTGCAACTTCTTCCGGCGTCGCGGTCTTGGGCAGTGCGATAGCGGCCTGCTTAAGCTTTACGACCGTGGAAGCGTCGCCCGCCCGCCGGTCCTTGAGGTAGATAATATATATGCCGTCCTTTACCTCGATCGGCGCGGACAATTGTCCTGGGCGAAGGTCCGCCAAGACGTGATCAATTTCAGGAGCCATTTCGCCGGTCGACACCCAGCCGACATCGCCACCGTTCGCCGCCGATGGGGAGTTGGAGAATTGTCTGGCCACGGCGGGGAAGGGCGACCCCTTCTGTAGCTGACCGATCAGCTGTTCCGCGCCCTGGCGCGCCGCGGCCATGCCGCCAGCTCGGGTGGCATCGATGAACACCTCGCCAATCTGGTACTGAGGCTTGCCCGCTTCGCCTTCCATGCGCTTTTGATACGCCTTGATCTGGTCATCGCCAATCTTCAGCCTTTGGCCATATCGGCCCCTGATCCAGCCTCGCCAGCTGATCTCGGCGCGCAATTGATCCCGAAACGTCAGGGGAGCCACGCCTTGGCTGGCGAGCTGCGCCAGCAACTGTGCGCCGCTGGTGTTGTTGCTGCGCGCGATAGAGGCGATTTCGTCGTCAACCTCCTGATCGGAGGCGATAAGGTCGAATTTCTGCGTTTTCCCCTGGGTCCGCAGTTCCTGCATTTCGAGGCGTTCATCAACCAACGAGCGAATCGCTTCGCGCTGGATGTCGGGTAGATTCTGGTCGGTTGGTTGAAGGCCCGCAGTGACGATCAGAAGCCGCATGCGCTGGACAATGTCATAGGTTGACACCAAATCGTCGTTGACCGTGACCACCACGCTTTCGGAAATCCCCGACGGTGCGGCTGGCGGCAGGGTAGCCGCCGGAGCCGTGGGAGCATCCTGGGCCATGACCGGCTGGAAGGCCGGTTGAAGCGCCAGGAGAACTGTCGCAACGGAAAATATTGAAAGGCGGCGCATCTTACTCCTGCGGACTGTAACGAGCGGGCGGCTCTCTTGGAGAGGACATTTCAACCCATGGCGTCGGGCTTTACCGTGTATTGCCCAATGTGGCGAGCGTTAGGCGCAACACCACTGAAGTTGACGGTCCGAGTGTGCCGTTGAACGTTTCGTCATGGCGATATAGCACCTCGACCCTTATGCAATCGTCCCGGTAGACGACTCCCAAGTCTCTCCGTCGCCAATCACCGCCGTCGAAAATTAGGTAGCTGGTCAGGCCCCAGTGGCGAATGGGGTAGAATTCGCCGTGGATGTCTAGGCTGTTGACCATACCTCCCGTTGGCGCGTCCACTTCTCTGAGATAGCTCACATAACCCTCGGCGCGGGCGGTTGCGAACGTGGCGCCGGCCTCCAGGCGGTTGACCGCGAAGGTGCTCGAATCAAGTCTAAGGCGCGAGAAAAGGCGGATACCCTTCATTGGAGTGGCGTCGGCCGCGAATATCCAATCCGACAACGCTGTTTGCAGACCGGTGCGCGCGGGAATTGACGGATCGCTCTCGGCGGCGAGACGGCGACCAATCAAGACGCTGGCGGTGCGGCCGTCACCTAGAAGGGCGGTCGCCCGGGCCCCCAGGGTGACGCCTTGGCCGCCCTCATAGAGGTCGAAGCCTGGCGATCGGTTGCTCTGGAACAGGTTGGTTTCGTCAAATTCAAACACGGTGCTGTCTTCGTTGGGTATTCTCGGATCCTGAGAGGTGTTGGGCGAGATCGCGATTTGGGCCAGCGGTTCAAGGATGTAACTGGCATCGCCAATCTGTCTGATTAGGGGATAGCTGACATCGGCCCCCAATGTTCCAAAGGCGCGGGTGATGGTGGCGTTTGAGGGGGCGCTCTGCAGGTGGGCGACGTTGAAGACATCGGCCCGGCCGTTCACAAAAGGTTCGATCCGCAGTCCATTGGAGAACACAAAGTTGCGACGCCAGTCGGCTTGCAGGGTCGCGCGGCGACTATCTATTCCCGGGAGAGTCGCCTGACCGATGGTGTCCGTGGTGGACAGAGATTGATTCCTGGTCAACGCGACAGCGCTTCCGTCGACCCGCAATCGGCCACCGAGTATGGCAGCGGGCGCCTCCCAACGGCCTTCTATGAGCGGAGCGATAGTCGGTATCGTGCTTTGATCATCCGTGGCCCTCAAGCCCTGGACGTTTATGGCTGCGACGGAAAGGTATGAGAGCTGGCTTTGCTCGACGGCATATAGCTGTGAGATCAACCGTCGATTATCCGCCGCGTACAGCCCATGATCCAAAAACGCGTCGCTGACCGAATATTTGTCAAATATAAGCTTGTCGGATGCCCGTTCAGCCGTAAAACCCCATGACCAGTATTTATTGATATCAAATGATCCATCGGCCAATATATAACTGCGCGACGTGTTGCGTCCAAACAATTGACCGCTGGATGTAAAGTCTCTTGAATACGTATAACCGGCCCGGATTTCCACGATCCCGGAATATAAACGTTGTCTATAGTCGATATCCAGGAATGGGTTTACATTACTATTGATTTGCGGGGTTAGGAGTAAATCCTGGTGGGATGAAATTGCGTCGTAGTAGGGTTGGTCGTAACTTACGCCGCGCGGACCAGAAAAGGTCACGACCGGCAATAGAAACCCGGATTTTCGCTCGGCGGTAGGGTCGGCACTCTGCAAAATGGGAATATAGAGTACGCTCTGTCCAAGAATTTGAACAACAGCGCCTTTGAATACAAGGGTCCGCTTTCCGGTATCTTCAACTACTGATTTTGCCTTGATAGACCAAGTTGCATTTTTTTGTCCATTTTCGGCACAAACCAAGCAAGGCGTGTAGACAGCGTTTTCGAATTTTGTAACCTGTGCACTTTTGCGCTCAACGCTATGAGCGGCGATCAGGACATGGCCCTGGAGTCTGGCGGAAAAGCCGGCTGCGAAACCATCGCTCATCGACTTATCTAAGGTGATGGTGTCAGCGAACTGGGCAGAACCGTCCGGTTGAAGGATGGTCACCTTGCCCTTGGCGACAACAATCCCGGTCTGGGAATCGTAATCGACGATTTCCGCCCTTAGAAGCCGGCCCTTATACCGGATCTCGACCCCGCCCGTGGCGATGACGTGGTGGTTGGTTTGGTTTTGGGCAACCAAATCCGCCTCGAGATAGAATGCGCCGCCGGCCAGGCCGTCGTCGTTGACGATTTGTTTCGGCGCTTGGCTTGACGATGGGGCCATCGCCGACAAAGTCTTAGCGTGGGCGACGCCGGTCAGCAGCGCTAAGGCCAGACCCGCGAAACCCCGGCCTGTGTTTGACAATCTCTGGTGCGCCTTCACCAATCGACCCTCACGCTCTTTCATCTCGCACTTTTCCCGACTGGCCGAGGTCGTTCCGGTCGCCGTGGCCGACGCTTGACGAGGCCATACTTCGCCAAGCGCCTGGACGCAAAATTCCCGCGAGTGATCATGGCGCGGGTCAACCATCCTCGGAGTAGAACAGTAGCGTGACAGCCGACAGAAATGCGAGCAGAGGAGCCGCCCAGGCGGCCAGCATGACGGGAATTACGTCTGTCAGGCCAAGCGCGCCGAAAAATTGGTTCAGAAAAAAGAAGGCAAATCCCAGAGAAACACCCAGGCTGGCTAGACCCGCCAAATCTCCAAGCCGCCACAGCCGCAGGCAGAACGTCGCTGCCAACATGGTCATTGCGGCAAGCAGAACTGGCGTCGCCGATAGTTGCTGCAGGCGTAGTTGATAGGCCGCCGGCGAATAGCCAGCCAATTCAGCTGATTTGATCGTTGCGGGGAGGTCCCAGAAAGCCACGGCGCCAGGCGCCACGAATTTTTCCATCGCCGAACGACGATCCATGGTCGATGGCATCAATAGAACCTCAGACCGGATCGATTCCGAGCCCGCGCGCGCCTCGCGCACCTTCGTCAACCGCCAACAGCCCGGCATCAGCAGGGCTTCGTCGGCGTCAATACGGCGCGTGAGTTCAAGGCCTCCCGCCTCACCGACGTTTTGAATGAAGATCGATACCCCTCTCAAATGAATGGCGCCACCGACGATGTCCCTGGATGCGGCGTGTATGACCATTTGGCTGACGCCGTCGCCTTGCCGCAACCAGATCTCACGGGTCGAACCGGCCGAGCCATCGTTCGTCAGCGCGACCCTTTGTTCTTCAAAGCGAACGTTCAGAGCGGCGGAAAGGGGGTTGAGCAGGCCAATACTCAACAGACCGATGATGAACGCCGCGCCGGCGGGAGCAAGAATGAATTGCCAGGCCGAAACGCCTGCCGCCCGCATCGCGATCAACTCCCCCCCCCTGTTGAGTGTTACAAAGGCGCCCATGGAGCCGAACAGGAAGACAAAGGGTAGAAGCAGCAAAATGATCGCCGGCGCCTTCAACAAGGTCAGTTCGAGTAACTGGGGAAAGCCGATATCGCCTCGACCTGCAAGTGAGCGCGAAATTTCCACCAAGTCTACCAGAACAATGACAGAGGAAACCACCGCCAGCGCTGCCAGAACCCCCAGCAGCGTACGTGTGAGCAGATAGACCCGTAGCCTCACCCGGTGACCCGCACGGCTCGCTGGTGACGTCCGCAACTTTCGGTGTTTGGGAACAGCAGCCGCGACGCCACCAGGGCGACCAAGATCGGTATTACATACTGCAGGAGATTCGCGGTCGGCCAGCCGACACTCGCATTTTGGATCGCGAACGCCAGCACTCTGGTCACCAGCGCGACCGTCGCCACCACCGCGATACGCACCCCATAACCCAGCCGACTGAAGCCGGACCCGAGCACCGCCGATAGGGACAAAGCCATGAAGCTCAAGTTATAGAGCGGCGACGAAAATCTCGAATGCGCCTCGGCGACATTGGGTGTCGGAATCTCGCCATCAACAGTTTGTTCTTCATCGGGGAAGATCAACTCACGAATATATTGATCCGACAATTTGTATCTCTTGGTAGGTTTGGCGGCCGTAAGTGGACTGAGGTCAAGTATATAGTTGTCAAAAGACAGAAAAGTAAGCACGCCGGTAGCGGATAGCTCCTGGCTGGCTCCGTGACGCAGTATCAACAACGGTGCGATGCCGTGCCGTTGCAGCCGCCCCTCCCGCGCGAGGATGGTGGTGTCGCGTCCTTGATCAAGCCGTCTGTCGATGAACAGGTTATAGATTGTCCCGTTCTCACCGACTGAGGCCGCGTAGACGGTGACGCCAGCGGCGGGGTGGGTGAACTGGCCCGGCTTGACCAGACTGGTGACCAAATCCGTGCGCAAGCCGACCAGTGTGTCACGAAGCGCGCGGTAACACAGCGGCTGTATCCACAGTGTAATCAACAACGAGAAGGTTGCGATGATGGCTGAAAGCCGAATGGCCGGCGAGATTACTTGCCATCGGCTCATACCACTGGCGAAGCAGACGGTTATCTCATTGTCGCGTTGAAGGCGATTGACGGCGATCAAACCACCGACCAGCACGGCGATCGGAAGGATCAGCACGATCAGTTGGGGCATCGCCAAAAGTATGACTTTGCCGAACGTCGAAAGGCTTTGACGCTGGGTCAGGACCACACCCAAAGCTGAAAGGGCCTCTGCCAGCATGGCCACGGCCGAGAGCGCCAAGGTCGCGAGGAGGGTAGGACCCATGATCTGCCGGAACAGGTAGCGATCGATCAGGCGCATGGTCTTGAGGCCGGGCTCTCATGGCGGGAAGCGGAGCCTCGACGCGGGTTGGCTTTTGTAAACCCGTCGGCCACATTGACACAACAGACCAGATACTCAGGCCTGATCAGGCGGGGATTCCCGGTGCGTCTCGCCGAAGATAAGTCGAAATTCGGACAGCAACGCAACGTCGACGTCTTCCATCGATCCGGTAAAACCGAGAGCCGCCAAGCTGGTGACACCGTGCTCGGAGACACCGCAGGGGACAATGCCGCCGAAGTGCTCCAAGTCTGGAGCGAAATTCAGACTAACCCCATGGAAACTCACCCAGCGGCGAAGCTTGATGCCGATAGCGGCGATTTTTTCTTCCAGACCTGGGTGAATGTCGGCTCGTTCGACCCACACGCCGACCCGCGACTGGCGGGTCACGCCGGCGACGCCCAGCTTGGCGATCGCTCTGATCAGCCAACTCTCTAGGGCGTTCACAAAGGCGCGGGTGTCCCGGCCGCGTTCCCGCAGATCGAGCATCACATAGGCCACGCGCTGTCCGGGACCGTGATAAGTGTATTGCCCCCCGCGCCCGCTGGCGAAAACCGGAAAGCGATCGGGATGTAGCAGGTCGGCCGTCTTGGCCGAAACGCCCGCGGAGTAGAGCGACGGGTGCTCCAGGAGCCATACCAGTTCTCCCCGGCGCCCTTCGGCGATCGCCTCGGCGCGACGCTCCATGGCCTCAATGGCCAGGTGATAGGGCGTCAAGCCCGGTGACGATGCCCAACCAACGGTACGCCTGTCCAGGCGTGAAAAGGGTGCTTGCTCGGCCGTGGAAGCTGTCGTCATGACCATCTAATGTGGGACTCCGGCGTACATAACGCAAAGCGCGACTTCACAAACGGTAGCCCTTTTGCTACGTCCCCCGGCTCACCACGAGCGGTCGTGGCGGAATTGGTAGACGCGCAGCGTTGAGGTCGCTGTGGGGCAACCCGTGGAAGTTCGAGTCTTCTCGACCGCACCAG
>JAYVYH010000069.1:0-12523 GCA_043784385.1 Caulobacteraceae bacterium
CCGGCGTGCTTGAGGGAGCCCACCAAGCCGCCAGCCGCTCCCCCCGCGACTGCGCCCCCCACAACCCCGGCCAATGTGGAGACCAGCCACCCTGCCGCAACCACGGGGCCAAGCCCCGGGACCGCCATTATACCCAGGCCGGCGAGCAAGCCCGCGCCGCCGCCCAGGACGCCACCGACCGACGCCCCCTTGCCGGCTCCACGGGACGCCGCACCGCCGTCAACGGGATGGGTTCCATGATGGTCGTGCTTACCCTCAATGTTGCTGGCGACAATGCTGATATCCGAGTGGGGGATGCCGCTCCTCTCCAGTTCGGCGACCGCCGCCTGAGCGTCCGAATAACTGTCAATAAGTCTAGTGATGGTTTTCGTCATAGGATTTGTCTCTCACTCTAATTGGTTACGACGTTGCCCTTGAAATCAAGGGCGACATTGACGGTTTGGCCGCCTTTCATCGCCTTGCCATGCCAGACGCCATTCTCATCTTTCATCAGGTCCGTCACATTGGTGAAGCCCGAATGTTGGATGTGTTTGATGGCTTGGCCCTCGGTGAACGAGTTGGCCCCCGCCGCGAGCGGACCCGCATTCTGCGGATGACTGTCTTTCAGCGCCGCATTCCCCTCGGCGGTAGAATCGGCGTGCGGCGCGACGGAAGGAGACCCTGCCATCGCGGGGTCTGTTTGGGCAGGCGCACCGTGAGATACGGCGATTGCGGATAGCGCCGCCGCGACAGCTAAGGATAGGCGCATTACTTCCTCCGAATTATAGTCTAATATGATATTAGACGATAGTATGAGAACGTTTACTTATATTAATAGTTCCTAATCGGCAATTTTATTTATCGGGGATATAAAGAACAGTATGTTGACAGTGAGCGCCGATGGACGCTGGCTAGGTGAATTGCGCTTAGGCGGGCGTGGCCAGTTGGCCACGCCCGCAGAGAACTGGGCGTCAAACCCTGCGGCGCACAATCATGTGGTAGATAAGCAGGACCACGATCGCGCCCACAACTGCGACGAACATGCTGTAGAGATTCAACCCGGTCACTCCGGCCACGCCGAAAAACTGGTTGAAGACGAAGCCACCAACCACGGCCCCGACGATGCCCAGGATGATATCCATGACGAGACCTTCGCCGGTTTTGTTTACTATTTTACTTGCGATAAAGCCGGATATTAGGCCAAGAATTAGCCAAGCTATGATGCCCATGTCATCCTCCAGAGATTTCTACTGGTGAAATCAACGTGATTGTCGCCGAGTGGTTCCGTCTGATGCCTTAAGACGTTCTTCGGTCGAAGCCGCCCTTTTCGATCTGGCGGTTGATTTCAGCGATCAAAATTTGACACGCATCATAAACGCTGGTCGGGACGTCAGCCCGAGCCAATCAACACAATCGGAATAACGCAGATCCTTTCCGGTCATATGTCGGAAAGTAGGTTTGGGCGCGACGGGCGGATGGCCGGCGCGGATGAGCAGCAGACTCATCAACAGCCGAGCAGTCCGGCCATTGCCGTCGCTGGACGGGTGGATCGCCGTTAACTTGAAATGAGTGTCAAATGGGGCATGCGGCGTCGTCGCCGCGACTTCTAGTTCTAGTCCGAACGCCCGCTTCAGCCCAGGCACGCTAGTAGGATTTGGAAATACCACCGGAGATCCGGCGGCGGTGCCGGCTGTAGATGCCAGCAATCACGGGGTCGATTCGCGCGACAATCTGCCTGTGCAGTTCAATCATCACCGCTTCGCCGACCGGCGTGGACGCCGCCGTCAGGTCGCGCATCCACAACACCGCATCATATTAATCGACCGCCTCAAGGTGATGCTTGAGCGACTAGCCGCCCACAGTGACGCCATGCTCGATTAGCTTGGCGGTTTCCCGGTGTGTAAGGGTGTTACCCTCGATGGCGTTGGAGGTGTAGGTCGGCTCGACGTCATAATGTTTCTGCAACCGGCGAAGCGCGTCGCCCAAGATGGGTCTTAAGCGGTCGACCTCAGCTTTCTGGGCGTCGATGCTGGCGAGGAAATCGTCCACGCGCCATCTTAACACTCGGTGGTCGAGCACCGAACCGGTGGTGTTTACTTCGTATTCTCTTGCAGGAACGCAATCACATCGGCCCGCTTCTGGGGGTCCTTCACACCGGTGTAGGTCATGTATGTTCCGGGCACCGTCTTCTGGGGATTTTCCAGATAGGCGTAGAGTTCCTGTTCGGTCCAGACGATGCCGGAGCCCTTATTGGCGGCGGAGTATTTGAAGCCCGCCATTTCGCCCGCGCGCCGCCCGATGATGCCGTGCAGCGAGGGGCCGACGTTGTTCAGGCCGGCTTCCTTTGCGTGACAGGTCGCGCACTGGTTGAACACCGCCTTGCCGTTCACCGGATCGCCGTAGATCGCATCGCCGTTCGGGCTGACCTTGATGTCGAGCTTGATCTTCGTCGGCCCGGGCTGGGTGGACGTGCCGTATGAGGCAGCGTCGGCGGTTGCGGTGGCTTCCGGAGCCGGCGCGGCGGGGGCCGGTTGGCTGGGCTTGGAACAGCCGGCTAAAATCGCGAAACAGAGAAAGGCCCTAATCTTCAACATGTTCGCTCTCTCTTGATGATCTTCACCAGCGCGGCCAGGTTTTCGGGCGGGGTCTGCGGGGTGATCCCGTGGCCCAGGTTGAAGATGTGCGGCGAGCCGCGGAACGTCTCGATCACCCGCCGCGCGCCGGCCTCCAGGGCGTCGCCGCCGCAGATCAACAGCTGTGGGTCGAGGGAGCCCTGAAGTGGCATGCCCGCCGGCGCCTGCGCCCGCGCGAACGCCGGCGGCGTCTGGGTGTCGACGCCCAGGGCGGTCACCCCGGTCTCATGAGCGTAGCGTCCGATCAGCGCGCCGGCGCCCCGGGGAAAGCCGATCACCGGCACGGTCACGCCCAGCGCCCGGACGCGTTTGATCAGCGCGGTGGTGGGCTTGATGATCATCCGCTCGAACAGCGGCTCGGGCAAACCCTCGGACCAGCTTTCGAAGATCTGCAGGCAATCGGCGCCGGCCGCGACCTGGGCCGCCAGATGCTGGGCCGTGGCCTCGACCAGCACAGCCAGCAGAGCGTCCACATTGTCCGGGCGGCGATAGGCGGCAAGACGACAGCGGTCCTTATCGCCGCCCTCCCCCTGGATCATATAGGTGGCGACGGTCCACGGGCCGCCGGCGAAGCCGATCAGGGTGGTCGTTTCCGGAATGGCGGCGCGAATGCGCGAAACGGTTTCATAGACCGGCGCCAGGCGCCCCACGACGTGCTCTGGCGAACCGAAGGTCCATGTGGCCTGTTCCAGCAGAGGTTCCAGGCGCGGCCCCTCGCCCTCGACGAACCACACCTTATGACCCAGCGCGTCGGGGATCACCAGGATGTCGGAAAACACGATCGCCGCGTCCAGGTCGAACCGGCGCAGCGGCTGCAGCACCGCCTCGGTCGCCAGATCGGGCGTATAGCAGAACGCCATGAAGTCCTTGGCCTGGGTGCGTAGCTGGCGATATTCGGGCAGATAGCGGCCGGCCTGGCGCATGATCCACACCGGCGGGGGATCGACCCTCTCGCCGTTCAGCACGCGAATCATGGCTTTGTCGGTCATGCCTTCTCCCGCGCCCATCTGGCCCGCGCCTAACTCTTGTTACTCGCGACGTTTGGCAAGGGTATCCTTGTCGTGTTCCCCGGAAAAAGTCGGGTTGTCCAGGGTGGTCCCGGCCTTGACCCTGGCCTAGGGAACGACCGATCTAACGATTTATTCGCGCAACCAGGTTTCAGAATGCCCGCTGCCTATCCGTTTTCGGCGATCGTCGGCCAGGACGAAATGAAGCTGGCCTTCCTGATCGCCGCGACGATATAGGGATTTGAGACGCTGGCGAAAACCATACCAAACATCGATCGAAAACAGGATTTCCGCGAACTCGAGGCGAATTAGCCGTCGCCACAACGATGACGCCGCGGCGAGCTAAGCGGGTCCGATGACCACACCAATCCGCCTCTGGACATGTTCCACACACCACGCTGCCTTCCGTTGTGGCGGCTGGGCGAGCGTGCGCTCCTTCGACGGACAGCTGATCGGCACGGCCGGAGGAGAGCGGAACACCACGGTGGCGCGGATGGCGCTGGCCGGACTGGCAGCCGTCCTGGCCGACCTGCCGACCCTGAAGACCGATCAGTCGTCCCAGACGATCGCCATAGAGACCAACAGTCCGACCCTCGCCGCCTTTTCGACGACCTTGGCGACCCTGGAGGCGACCAGCGAAAACGCGCCGGAGGCGGAGCTCGACCTGTGGGCTCGAATCATCACCGGCGCGAAGGGACGCCGCTTGGCCCTTACCCTGGTTCCGACGAAGCCCGAGACCGGGACCGCGTTCGTCGCCGCCTGGGCTGACCTGGCGATGGATAGATGCAAAACCAGGGGTGCGTTCACCATGGCTATTCCCAGAATCAATCTGGCCAGGATGCCCGGGGCGAGCTGAGGGCGCCGGTGTCAACGCGACCCCATGGACATCCACAATAGTCCGTTATAACAGACTTAATATCAATTTTAGGCGTCATGGAGTCGGCTATGGGTTACAAAGCTAAGATTTCCCTGGCCACCGCCATCGGCCTCGCCTTCGTCTACGGGGCGTATTTTCTGTGGGCATGGCGGCCCGGGCACAGCGCGCCGGAGATATTAACCCACATCGTCGGCGCGGCGATCCTGCTCGTCGTGGTGATGATCGCGCTCGCTACCGCCGTGGCGGTGAGGGAGGCTGTCGTCATGAAATCCGGCGGCCGTGTCGATGAGCGCGACCGAAACAATGAGTTACGTAGCGCCCGCAACGGCTACTACGCGTTGATCAGCCTGATGTGGCCCGCACCCTTCGTCGTCCTGGGCGGCGCTTCACCAGTACTGGTCGCCAATCTGGCCCTGGCCGTATTGGTCCTGGCCGAGATGGTCCATTTCGGATCGCGGGTGATCTACGATCTGCGCAGCGCCTGACCGTGGCTTCGACCCAGGTCACCAACCGCTTGCGGGTATTCAGGTTCAACAACGGCGAAATGACTCAGCAAGCGCTGGCCGACCGCGTCGGCCTGACCCGCCAGACCATCGTGGCGATCGAAAAGGGCCACTACGCCCCGTCGCTCGAGGCGGCATTTAGGATCGCGCGGGCGTTCGGGGCGGATATCGAAGAGGTGTTTGGGTATTCTGACTAGGCATTGGTCACTGCTGCCAGTGGAATGTGCTGACGTTCCGGCAACGTCGGCAGATGCGCGGCGCCCTCCGCCAGGATGAACTCACGAAGCGCCTTCATGGCCGGCAGCAGCGCCTTTTCGGCGTGTTAGGCGACAAACCAAGTGCGCATGATAGGCAGGCCCTTGACGTCGAGCACAGCCAGCCGCCCGGTTTCGACGTCAAAAACAACGGCGTGGGCCGAGATCACCGCCAGGCCCAGCCCGCCATCACGCCCTGTTTTGACGGTCTCGTTGCTGCCGATCTTGATGCTGAAGTGGGTGTCGCGCTTGACCGGCCCATGGAAGAACTCCTCGAACACCACCCGGGCGCTGGAGCCCTCCTCGCGCATCAGGAAGCGCTCTTCGGCGATCGCGGATTTCTCGATGCCATCCTGGCCGACCAGCGGATGATCGGCGGGGCCGATCATGATCATCGGGTGTTCGCCGAACGGCTCGGACGCCGGATTGAGCCAGTTCGGAGGGCCGCCCATGATCGCCACGTCGATCTTCAGTCGCTTGAGGGCGTCGATGGTCTCGACGCGGTTACCGACCGACGAGGTGATGTCGACCTTCGGAAACAGGCTGGCGAAATCGGCGATCAGGCGCGGCGCGTAGTATTTCGCCGTCGAGTTGATACCCACCACCAGCGATCCGGACACCACCCCTTCAGCGCCGAAAGCTCACCTTGGGCAAGCTGGACCGCGGCGTCGATCTGGTTGGCCAGATCCAGCACCACCGCCCCGTCCAGGACGCCGTAGCGCGCGATGGCGCGAACCGTTTCAAGCTGTTTGAGGGTCAAGCCACGCATTACCCTTGATCTGATCCATCTACCGATAATTTCAGATTTTCATTGGTGATGAAAACCGCCAAGACCTTGCTCGTTACCCGGGTTTCCCCGATGAGTTGGCACGCGACGCCAAATATGGCCCGCGGTTGGAGGCAGACTATGGGCCAAGGCGGAACTCTCGAAACTCTGCTGGATGCGCGGGTGCGCACCGCGGACGCCGGCGCCCTGGGCCAGGCCATTGCCGAGGCTTTTGTTCATATGGCCGGGGCCGCCAAAGCCCTGTCCGCCCTGATCGCCACCCCCCCGCTCAATGGCCGCCTGGGCGCTGCGGCGGGCACCGCCAACAGCGATGGCGACAAGCAGCGCACGCTGGATTTGGTGGCCGAGGATCTGTTCGCTGGCGCCCTGCGCGCGGCCGGCATCGGCGCCTATCTGTCGGAGGAGGTCGAGGACCCCACGGTGATTGACCCGTCCGGCCTGCTGGCCGTGGCCATCGACCCGCTGGACGGATCGTCGAATATCGACGTCAACGCTCCGATCGGCACCATCTTTTCCGTCCTGCCGATGATTCCCGAGGCGATTGCCGAACCCGCCGCGGCTTTTCGGCAGACTGGCCGCCATCAGGTCGCCGCCGGGTTCTTCATCTATGGGCCGCAAACCTCTTTGGTGGTCAGTTTCGGCGACGGCGTTCACCTACTGGTTCTCAGTCCGGCGAGCGGCGATTTCGTGTTGGTCGAATCGGGCATCACGATCCCACCGGACATACCGGAATACGCGATCAACGCCTCCAACTATCGCCACTGGCCCGAGCCCGTTCAGACCTACATCGACGATTGTGTGCGCGGGGAGGAAGGCCCCCGCGGGCGCAACTTCAACATGCGCTGGATCGCCTCAATGGTCGCCGACTCCTATCGCATCTTCATGCGCGGCGGCATCTTCCTGTATCCGGGTGACAAGCGCCCCGGCTATGAACAGGGTCGGCTGCGACTGATGTACGAGGCCAATCCGGTCGCCTTCCTGGCCGAACAGGCCGGGGGGGCCGCCACCGACGGCATTGACCATATTCTCGACCGCAAGCCCCATTCGCCGCATCAGCGGGTGCCGTTCGTGATGGGCTCGGCGGACAAGGTCGAGCGGATGCGCCAGTACTATCTCGATCTCAACCCGCCGGCCCAGGACGCTCCCCTGTTCGGCCGGCGCGGCCTGCTGCGCGGCTGATCGGGAAAGAGAACACACCATGTCGCACAAGCATCCGATCACCGCGATCACCGGTTCATCGGGAGCCGGGAGCACTTCGGTCAAGCGAACCTTCGAGCGGATCTTTCAGCGCGAACACATCAAGGCAGTCTCTGTCGAGGGCGACGCCTTTCACCGCTATAGCCGCGTGGAGATGGCCGCGAACAGACCGCCGACGCCGCCGCCAGCCACTTCGGAGACTACGCAAACCTGCTGCTGGAGCTGGAAGCGGGGTTCGGGGAATATGGCGAGACCAGCTGCGGCGAGACCCGCCACTATATCCACGACCAGCCGGAGGCAGGGAAATACGGCGTCGCGCCTGGCGATTTCACCGATTGGGACGCCTACACCTCCAACCCGTTCATCGCCTGCTGGATTGCCACCCCCGACGAATCGATCATGGTGATCCGGTTCAAGAAGCCTCACGAATTCGATTTTTCCTATCTGCTGTCGATGATCGACGGCAGCTTCATTAGCCGGGCCAATTCCATCTGCACCCCCGGCGGCAAGCTCGACCTGGCCATGCAGCTAACCCTGACCCCGATGATTCTCAAACTGGTCGAGCGCCGTCGGCGCAGCCACCGCTGACCGGAAAGACACCAATGTCCGATATCACGCCCCCCAATACCGCCACGAAAGTCACCCACGACCAGATGGCCAACGCCATCCGCTTTCTCGCGGTCGATGCTGTCGAGCGGGCCAAGAGCGGCCATCCAGGCATGCCGATGGGCATGGCCGACGTGGCCACAGTGCTGTTCACCAAATTCATGAAATACGACCCCAGGGCCCCGTCCTGGCCCGACCGCGACCGGTTCGTGCTGTCGGCCGGTCACGGATCGATGCTGATCTATGCGCTGCTGCATCTGACTGGTTATCCCGAGATGACCCTCGACCAGATCCAACGGTTCCGTCAGCTGGGTTCGAAGACTCCAGGCCACCCCGAATACGGCCACACCCAGGGCGTTGAAACCACTACCGGCCCTCTTGGCCAGGGCCTCGCCACCTCGGTCGGCATGGCTATCGCCGAGCGGATGATGACGGCCCGATTCGGCGCCGATCTGGTCGACCACCACACCTATGTGATCTGCGGCGACGGCTGCCTGATGGAGGGCGTCAGCCACGAGGCCATCGATCTGGCCGGCAATCTGAAGCTCGGCCGGCTGATCGTGCTCTGGGACGACAATAAGATCACCATCGACGGCGCCACCTCGCTCTCGACCGCGACCGATCAGGTCAAGCGTTTCGCCGCCGCCGGCTGGCACGTCCAGGCGATCGACGGTCACGACCCGGCCGCCATCACCCGGGCGATCCGCAAGGCCAAGGCCGATCCCCGACCGTCGATGATCGCCTGTAGCACCGTCATCGGCTTCGGCGCACCGACCAAGGCCGGCACCGAGGGCGCCCATGGCGCCCCGCTCGGCCCAACGGAAGCGGCCGGCGCCCGCACGGCGCTGAACTGGCCCTATGCGCCGTTCGAAATCCCGGCTGATATTCTGGCCGCCTGGCGCAGAGCCGGCCGGTCTTCGGTCCGCGCTCACGGCGCCTGGAAAGAGCGGCTTGCCGCGTCACCGGATCGCGAGCGCTTCGACGCCGCCCTGTCGGGCAACCTGCCGGCCCAGGTCGAGGCCGATCTGATGGCCTATGCCGCCGAACTGGTTGACACCAAGCCCAATATCGCCACCCGCAAGGCCTCGGAAAACACCCTGGGCGTGATCAACGCCGCAACCGACCTGACCATCGGCGGTTCGGCCGACCTGACACACTCAAACTACACCATCACCAAGGGCATGACCTCGGTCACGGCCGAGGATTTCTCCGCGCGCTATGTCCGTTATGGCATTCGGGAACACGGCATGGCCGCCGCCATGAATGGCCTCGCCCTGCACGGCGGCGTCATTCCGTACGGCGGCACTTTCCTGGTGTTCGCCGACTATGCCCGCGGCGCGATCCGCCTCTCGGCCCTGATGAAGCAGCGGGTCATCTACGTTTTCACCCACGATTCCATCGGCGTCGGCGAGGATGGCCCCACCCACCAGCCGGTGGAGACCATGGCCAGCCTGCGCGTCATGCCGGGCCTGATCACCTATCGCCCCGCTGACGCGGTGGAGACCGTTGAGTGCTACGCGGTGGCGCTGGCCGAGCATCACGCGCCCTCGGCGCTGGCGCTGTCGCGCCAGAACCTGCCGACGCTGCGGCTGGTCGCCGATGGCGTGAACCGGTCGGCCCTGGGCGCCTATGTGCTGCGCGAGACCAAAGGCCCGCGCCAGGCGACCCTCCTAGCCACCGGCTCTGAGGTCCATCTGGCTGTCTCGGCCGCCGAGGCCCTGGCCGCCGAGGGCGTCGAGGTGGCGGTCGTGTCGATGCCGTCGTGGGAACTGTTCGAGCGCCAGAGCGCCGAATATCGGGCCGAGGTGCTGGGCGCCGCGCCGCGCATCGCCGTCGAGGCGGCCCTCGGGTTCGGCTGGGAGCGCTGGACCGGGCCGAACGGCGCCTTCATCGGCATGACCGGCTTTGGCGAATCGGCGCCGGCCGGCGATCTCTACCAGCACTTTGGCATCACCACCGAGGCCATCGCCGCCGCCGCCCGCAAACTCGTGGCCGCCCCCGTCGCCAACGCCGCCTGACCCTAGCGAAAAGGGGCAACCCAATGACCCGCATCACCTTGGGACAGCTTCTGGATCACCCCGCCGAGAACGGCTACGGCGTCCCGGCCTTCAACATCAACAACATGGAACAGGGCCTGGCGATGATGGGCGCGGCCCAGGCCGCTGTGCATCCATCAGGATCACGGTGACGTCGAGGCCACCTGCGCCACCGCCATTCAGCACGGCTTTACCGGCGTGATGATGGACGGCAGCCTCGAGGCCGACGGCCAAACTGCTGCCGACTATGACTATAACGTCAATATCACCCGGCGCGTGATCGACATGGCCCACTGGGTCGGAGCCTCGGTGGAGGGCGAGCTTGGCGTTCTGGGCTCGCTGGAAAGTGTCGGCGGCGAACAGGAGGACGGCCACGGGTTGACGGGACAGTCGACCACGACCAGCTGCTGGCCGATCCCGATCAGGCGCTGGATTTCGTGGCCCGCACCAAGGTCGACGCCCCGGCCACCGCAAGGGGCACCAGCCACGGAGCCTCTAAATTCTCGCGCCAGCCCGACGGCGACATCCTGGCCATGGGCGTGATCGAGAAAATCCACCGCCGCCTGCCCCACACTCATCTGGTCATGTATGGTTCCAGTCCGGTGCCGCAGGAACTCTAGGAGCTGTTCAACGCCAACGGCGGCGAGATGCCACAAACCTGGGGCATACCGGTCTCGGAAATTCAGCGTGGCATCCGCCACGGCATTCGCAAGATCAATATCGACATCGACTTCCGCCTGGCCATGACCGCGATATTCCGCAAAGTCGTCCAGGAAGACCGCCGGGAGTTCGACCCCCGCAAATTCCGGAAACCCGCCATGGAGGCGATGAAGATCCTCTGCCGCGCGCGGTTCAAGGACTTCGGAGCCGCCGGTCACGCCTCATCGATCAAGGTCACCCCACCGGCCGACATGGCCAGGCTCTACCGTTCCGGCGCCTCGACCTCAAGGTCGCCGGCGCCACGGCCAACCGGGAGGCTCTCGAGGCGATGATGCTAGCCCGCAACGAGGGGCGCGATATCGTGAACCAAGCCCTGACATCCTGCGCGACGCCGCCTGTTGGTGCTCACCGCTCAAGACCGCCGAAGGTGTCTGGGGCGACATCACCTTCAACTACACCTCGGACTTCGCGCCGACCCCGTCGGTTTCGAACTGACCAAAGGCCCGGGCCGCACGATCGCCTATACCACCCACGCCTACGCGACCGACAAGCCCGAAGGCTATCGTTGTGGCTGATGACGTCCAGCTTCCAGACCTGATCGACCTCAAGGTCGACATCGAGCAGACGGGCGTCGCCGAGGTGCTCGACCGGCTGGACCGGGAGCTGGTCGGCCTGGCGCCGGTGAAACAGCGTATCCGCGAGGCCGCCACCCTGCTGGTGGTCGAGCGGGCGCGTCGGCGGCTCGGCCTGAACACCGAGCCGCCGACCTTGCACATGAACTTCACCGGAAACCCCAGCGCCGGCCAGACCACGGTGGCGATGCGCATAGCCGACACATTACATCGGCTCGCCTATTCGCGGCGGGGCCATCTAGTCAGCGTCACCCGTGATGACTTTGTTGGTCAATATATCGCCCCGAGAACGAGCATGACTACGGCTCGGAGGCGATCGAAATCTTGTTGAAGATGATGGAGAACCAGCGAGACGATCCTGTGGTGACCCTGGCCTGCTATGCCGACCGCATGGCGCGGTTCTTCAAGAGCAATCCCGGGTTTGTTCACGCATTGCGCCCCACATCGACTTCCCTGACTACAGTGACGGCAAGTGGATGATCATCGCCGATAAGAAGCTGGAACAGCAAAACTTCCGTTTCGACGAAGCCGCCCACGCCGCCTTCGCTGCCTATAAACCTTTGCGCCGAGCCCAGGAGCACTTCGCCAACGCCCGCTCGATCCGCACCGCCATCGACCGCATGCGCCTGCGCTTGGCCCACCGGACCTTCTCGGGCCAAGCCCTGGTGTCGCGCGACGATTTGATGACCATCCGGGAGGCTGACGTGTGCGCCAGCCGGGCCTATAACGGCGGCCTGCTCGCCAGCCTCGAACTCTCTTAAGGACACAGCGTGACCACCAACCCTCTCGCAATCTCACCGTCAATCCTGGCGGCGGACTTCGCCAGGCTCGGTGAGGAGGTTCGCGACGTGATCGGCGCAGGCGCTGACTGGATCCATGTCGACGTGATGGATGGCCACTTCGTGCCAAACATCACCATCGGCCCCGACGTGCTGAAAAGTCTTCGTCCGTTAACGGACAAAATTATGGACGTCCATTTGATGATCTCACCCACCGATCTTTACCTTGAGGCCTTCGCCAAGGCTGGCGCTGACATGATCACCGCCCATGTCGAGAGTGGACCGCACATTCATCGAACGCTTCAGACGATCCGCACGCTTGGCAAACAGGTCGGCGTGACCCTCAACCCCGGCACCTCGATTAGCACTCTGGAGAGCGTGATCGGCATGGTCGACATGGTGCTAGTGATGAGCGTCAACCCGGGCTTTGGCGGCCAAGCCTTCATCCCGGAAGCCGTCGAGCGAGTCCGGGCGATCCGCAAGATGGCCGGCGAGCGCTCAATCCGCATCGAGGTCGATGGCGGGGTGACCCCCGGGAACGCCGGCCAGCTGACAGCAGCCGGCGCCGACACC
>JAYVYH010000070.1:0-8923 GCA_043784385.1 Caulobacteraceae bacterium
GACCCTGGCGATGGATTTCATCTCCGGTCAGGGTCGTCGTGGTCCAGAATGCCACCGAGGCGGTGTAGTAGGCGTCGCCATCCGGCAGGCGCCATACCCCGGCGTCATGGGTGGCCACCGCGCGCAGATTCTGGGCCAGGGCGATCTGTCGGTCGAAAGCTGGGGCCACCTTGTCCAGATAGATTTTCGTCGCCCGGGCCGCCCAATCGCCATCGATTGGCTTCTCCTTGGTCCGCCGGACCAGGGAATTCACCAGCACCGATTTGGCGGTGGGCGTCGCGCGCAACCCCTTCAGTTGAATCAGCGTATTGTCGAGCACGAAATCCGGCGGAACTACTCCGAGGGACTGGTCGAGGCGCACATCCTCGGCCTCCTGGTCCATGGCGGTGGCAAAAGCCTCAAGACGGGCCAGATAGGCCTCGGCATCGGTCTTGGTGGTGATCTGGTGCTGGGAATCCAGGAAATCGGGCAGGTCGTGATAGGCTGAGCCCTGGAACTGGTTAAGGAAGTACGGTGAACCCGCGCCGCCGCCCGCGTATTTGAAGCGCCTGGCGTTCTCTACCTGCTGGCGCAATCCATATAGCACGACATCGCGATTGAGCGCGTCGGAGGACGGCAGGGCGCTGGCGTCGAACGCTTCCAGCCGGCGGAGATGGTCCTCTCCCATCGCCTGCTGAACCTTGACGCCCGCCGGGGAGCGATCGGAGAGTTTGAACTTCTGGCCGGCGCGCGGGCCGGCATCCAGTCCGAGCGAGGTGGCGCCTTCCGGCTGCAGGTCGAGCCCTTCGCTGACGAAGGCGTCAAACAGTTTGTTGAGATCAGCCGTCGTTCCAGGGGCTGCGAAAGCGGGCGGACCCAAGCTCAACCCTCCGGCCAGGGTAGCGGCGCCGGCGGTGGCAAGCAGTTGACGACGGTTCATGGCTGGACCCCAAGAGACTTTTTGCGAGTCTACCGGTAGACAACGCTTGGCGTGGCGGCCAGTTACCGTTTGTTTAGGGCGAAACAATCGGAGGAAGCGCGATGACCCAACCCTGCATCAATCCAGACGGCCCGCTAAAGGGCAGGGTCGCGCTGGTGACCGGAGCCAGCCGAGGCATAGGCGCCGCCATCGCCGCCCGCCTTGTGATGGAAGGCGCGCGTGTCGCCGTCTCGGCCCGTACGGCCGATGCTGGCGAGAGCCGTCTTCCCGGGACTTTGGCCGAAACCCTGGCCCGTCTCCGCGCCGCCGGCGGCGACGCGCTGGTGATCAAGGCTGACCTGGCCCAGGCCATTGAGCGGGAGCGGTTGATTGCCGCAACCGTTGCAACGCTGGGCGATGTCGACATCCTGATCAACAGCGCCGCGATTACGTTTTTCATGCCGGTGGCCGACTTCACCGAGAAACGTTTCAAGTTGATGATGGAGGTTCAGGTCTACGCGCCGTTCCATCTTTCCCAGCTGGTTCTGCCCGCGATGAAAGCGAAGAAGAGCGGCTGGATCGTCAACATCTCTTCTGGCGCCGGGATCGACCCCAAGCCGCCTTACGGCGCTCGGGCCATCGGCGGTACGGTCTACGGAATGTGCAAGGCCGCGCTCGAGCGGTTTTCCACTGGCCTGGCCGCGGAGGTGTTTGGCGATGGGATCGCGGTCAACGCCGTGTCGCCCGGCCTGGTGGACACGCCCGGCGTCGCTATCCACGGTCTGATCACCGATGCCACACGTGATCGCGTGCAGCCGATCGAATATATCGCCGAGGCGGTTTATCGTCTGGCCAGCGGCGATCCGGCGGTGCTCACAGGGCGAATCGCCTACGCCGAGCCCCTGCTCAAGGAAATGGCGCTGACCCCGTCGGCGCTCATCTAGGGCGCGGGGCGATCGTATCGACGAAGCCAAGCGGCGGCGTAGCCGCAGAGGGGCACGATCTCCTCTCCGGCGGCGCGCGCCTGATCCGCCAGGGCCTGCATGAAGCGTCCCGCGGCGCCGGTTCCGCGCAAGGCGGGCGGCGCTTCTACGTGGTCGATGAGCAGTTGTCCCGGTTGCCGACGATATCGCGCGAACACGGTTTCGCCGCCCTCCGCCATCTCCAGTCGCCGCAATGCTACATTATCATTCAAGCTGATCATGAATCTCGCCTTTGAACACGTCAACGCCGGACGCCAGACTTGCGACTATTTCAGTTGCCTTGACCGAGGGCTAGTCTGTCTCCGAGCACCGTGGGATTTGTTCGGGGGGACGGAGAAATAATCATGCGCATCGTGATTTTCGCGCGAGCTGGGGCCATGGCCACATTGGCGTCTCTCGCCGGTTGTGGAAAGCCGGTGGGTGAGTCGGCTTCGACTGGCATGCCCACCAGAAGGCCCGGGCTCTGGGAACAGGTTCTGACTCGTGATGGCAAACCTGGAAAGCTGGGCAGACTCAAGATCTGCCTGGATGCGGCTTCAGACCTGAAGCTGGGGGTCTTTGGCCGTCACTTCGCCAAGGGGGAGTGTCAAAAGTCGGTCAGCCACGACGCAACCGGCGCTTATCACTTCAGTTCGTCCTGCAGCCTAAAGGGGGGGGAATTGGTGTCGACCCGTGGCGCGGCCAATGGTGATTTCACCTCACGCTATGATGTTCAATCAGACATCTCGGTCAGCGGCTCCCCCGTCGAGCCAATGAATGGCACGCATGCGATACATATCACCGGCCGCTACCGGGGCCCCTGCCCCGCCGGCATGCGCCCCGGCGAGATCAACGTGGGCGCGGGGATGAAGATAAATATCGATCGGTTGCCCACGTTTCTGGGTGGAAGCGTCGGTTCCTGAAGAAATCTCCCAGCTGAATCAAAAAGTTCGAGGCATATCCTAGAATCGTTCGACCGCCATGGCGACGGCCTCGCCACCACCAATACACAGCGACGCCAAGCCACGCTTTTCACCGCGCGCCTCCAGGGCCGACAACAAGGTCGCCAGGATTCTCGTCCCCGAAGCGCCGATCGGATGTCCGAGGGCGCAGGCCCCGCCGTTCACATTCAGAGTCTCGCGGGGAATATCCAATTCGCGCATCGCAATCATCGCGACGACCGCGAAGGCTTCATTGACTTCGAAGAGATCGACATCGTCGATGGTCCAGCCAGCGCGCTTTAGCGCCTGACGCATGGCGGGGACGGGAGCTGTGGTAAACAGACTCGGTGCCTGAGCATGAGCGCCGTGACCGGCGATCATCGCGATCGGATTCAATCCCAGCCGTTCAGCGGTCGAGGCTCGCATCATGACCAGGGCAGCGGCGCCGTCCGAGATCGAGGAGGCGTTGGCCGCCGTTATGGCCCCATCCTTGGCAAACGCCGCCTTCAAAGTCGGGATCTTGGCGGGGTCCGCCTTCAGAGGCTGTTCGTCATCCCGAACAGTCTCGATACCCTTGCGACCCGCGATCTCAACCGCGACGATCTCACGGGCGAATGCGCCGCCCTCCACGGCCGCCCTGGCGCGCGCCAAGCTCTCGATGGCGTAGGCGTCCATGTCGGCGCGGGTGAACTGATAGGCGGCGGCCGTCTCCTCGGCGAAGGCGCCCATCAGCTTGCCGGTGTCGTATGCATCCTCCAGACCGTCCAGGTACATCGAGTCCATCACCCGATCATGACCGATGCGGGCCCCCGCCCGATGCTTGGCCAGCAGGTAGGGCGCGTTGGACATGCTCTCCATACCACCCGCGATAACGATATCCGATGCCCCTTCGGTCAAGGCGCCAAGGGCCAGTATTGCCGCCTGCATCCCTGAACCGCACATCTTGTTGACCGTGGTGGCCTGGACTTTATGCGGCAGACCGGCGCCGAGGGCGGCCTGCCGCGCCGGCGCTTGGCCGAGCCCCGCCGGCAGCACACAACCCATCAGAATCTGGTCGACGGTATCAGGCGCCACACCGGCTCGCTCGACTGCCGCCCGCACCGCCGCCGCGCCCAGTTGCGTCGCCGTCGCGCTGGCCAGGCTGCCTTGAAAGCCGCCCATGGGAGTACGGGCATAGGAGGCTATGACGATGGGGTCGGCGGACATGGACTGAACTCCTCAAGTCTTGGGGCATTTCCCGAGTTTTGATTGGCTAGAGCGCCTGGGCGATGAACCCACCGCCGAGGACGCGGCTAGGCTCGGCGGCGTCATAGAGCACACAGGCCTGCCCTGGGCTTACCGCCTCTTCGGGGATCTCGAACGCCACTTCCACGGCGCCTCTGTCGCCAGTCCGCAGGCGGGCCAATGACGGCGGCCGGGTCGAACGCACGCGCGCCAACACCGGGCGACCGGCGCGGGCAGCCGCTTCGATTGACGGCTCGTCTCCAAGCCAGTTGGTTTCCTTGAGCACCAGCGCGGGAACGAGCAGCGCCTCACGCGGACCCACCAGCACCTCGCGACGCAACGCATCCAGTCGCACCACGAACAGCGGGTCTCCCACCGCAACATTTAACCCGCGCCGCTGGCCGACCGTATAACGGCTGATCCCTTCATGACGCCCCAACACCCGACCGTCGATATGGACGATGTTTCCGCTCTGCGCCGGACCCCCACGAAGCTTGTCTATCACCGTCGTGTAGCGCCCCTCCGGCACAAAACAGATATCCTGGCTGTCGGGCTTGTCGGCTATAGATAGCCCCATTTCCGCGGCCGCCGCCCGGACCTGGGATTTTTCCAGGTCACCCAGCGGAAAGCGCAGATAGGCCAATTGTTTAGGTGTCGTGGCGAACAGGAAATAGCTCTGATCCCGGCTGGGGTCGACCGCGCGATACAGCCTTGGTCCATCCACGCCGACAGTCCGGCGGACATAGTGACCGGTAGCGAGCGCGGCGGCGTCAAGATCCCGCGCGACCTGGAGAAGATCCCGAAACTTAACCGTCTGATTGCACCGCACACAGGGGATCGGGGTTTCACCACGCTCATATGCGCTGGCGAAATCCTCAACCACAGCCTCCCGGAAACGAGTTTCGTAGTCCAGCACATAGTGTGGAATGCCGATCGCCTCCGCCGCCGCCCGGGCGTCCAGAATGTCCTGGCCGGCGCAGCAGGCCCCTTTTCGTCCAACGGCCGCGCCGTGATCATAGAGCTGAAGGGTCACCCCGATCACATCGTAGCCCGCCCGCTTAAGCAGCGCGGCCGTCACGGTCGAATCAACGCCTCCCGACATGGCGGCCACCACGCGCGCGCCCACCGGCAGAGCCGTGGCAGTACGCGCCACGCTCTCCATATCGACGGCTGTAGTTAAATAGAGGGACATCGGTACTCTTGGCCGGGTGCGATCCTAGGCTACTTAATGCGCACATGGGCTTTTGGCGAGGGTGGCGCGCCGCCCCCCCCACGACCAAGGTCGGCATTGCTCCCGCCCCCGCACGCTGATAGCCGTCTGTTTCGACTGACGCGAAGGTTTCTCAAAGGGTGGTGACTATGACTCCGATCAAGGGCGACTTGGTCGCGGCCGCGCGCCGGGGCCGCGTCTGGTCGGCTCTCACATTCGATCGACTGATCACCGGCCAAGTCATCCATCTGGTCTATTGGGCGGGCCTGAGCGTCATCGTGATCGCCGCATTCTCGGTCATCGGTGCGAGCATCGGCGTGGCGCTGCGCGAGCCAAGCCTGGCCTCCGTCCTGCTGGCGGTCCCGATTCTCGTCGTGGGCCTTCTGGTGGTGGGCGGCGCCGGACTGATCTGGCGCGCTTTCTGCGAATTCTACGTGGCGGTGTTTCGCATCAGCGACGACCTGGCCGCGCTACGTCGGGTGGCCGAAGACGAAACCAAGGCCTGATCGCGCCATACAGGCCAAAGACACCGCCAATCCGGCCCGATCAAGAAAGATTCATCAAAAGAGAGTCATGCTGATCTTGGCTTGACTCGCCAAATCACCCTACCGAGTCGCTACCAGTCGTTAACCATTTGGCGGTCTAGAGTCTGCTGGATTTTGTGTGGCAGGATGGGCCTGGGATTTCATCCCAGCCTCGACCGAAGCGGATTGAGAGGTGAAGCATGCGTGTTTTGTTGATCGAGGACGAACCCGCCGTCGCTCGTGGCATTGAACTAATTCTGAAATCAGAAGGGTTCAACGTCTACTGCACCGATCTTGGGGAAGAAGGTGTTAATCTGGCGAAGCTCTATGAGCAGGACATTATCTTGCTGGACCTTCACCTTCAGGACATGAACGGTCTTGATGTCATCCGCGCGCTTCGAACGGCGAAGGTCGAGACACCTATCATGATCTTGTCGGGCAGCGCTGAAATCGAAACCAAAGTGAGGACGTTGGGAGTTGGAGCCGATGACTATGTCACCAAGCCTTTTCATCGCCAGGAACTGATCGCCCGAATTCATGCGGTGGTCCGGCGGTCCAGGGGACACGCTCAATCGGTGATCAAAACCGGCGATATCGTCGTCAATCTGGACGCCAAGACCGTCGAGGTACGTGGTGAGCGGGTCCACCTCACGGGTAAAGAGTATCAGATGCTGGAGCTACTGTCCCTGCGGAAGGGCACGACCCTGACAAAAGAAATGTTTTTGAATCATCTCTATGGCGGACTCGATGAGCCTGAAGTGAAAATTATCGACGTGTTTATTTGTAAGCTTCGTAAAAAGCTAAACATCCTTGCCAAGGATGATTACATCGAGACGGTCTGGGGACGCGGCTATATGCTACGCGACCCGCAGCCCATGGCCGCGCTGGCCTGATCGGCCACACACCAAAAACATTTCGCGCTAACCCATTGCCGAAATCGATATAAGTTCGATATATCGGAATGCACGATATATCTCGTGCGTTTTTGAAAGACACGAACACTATGTTCCATCATGGACATCGACACCACGAACGCGGCCTCTCTCACCCCAGAGGCGGTCGTTTTGGCCGCTTCCTGCACGAGAGAGAAGCTCACGGATCCCGCGGACGCCACGGCGGGGGACGGGTTTTCGACCAGGGCGACCTGCGCTGGGTGATCCTCAAGCTGATCTCCGAACGGGCCAGCCACGGCTATGAGTTGATCAAGGCCATCGAGGAACGGCTGGGCGGCGCCTATAGTCCGAGCCCCGGTGTGGTCTATCCAACCCTGACCCTGCTCGAAGAGCTCGGACTGGCGGCGGCGATCCAGAGTGACGGACCCAAAAAGGCCTATGGGATCACTGAGGACGGCGCCAAGGCCCTGGAAGAAAACCGCTCGACGGTCGAGGCGCTGTTCGAACGCATCGCGACGGTCGCCGAACGGGCCGGCGGAGGCCCGGCGCCCCAAGTCGTTCGCGGTATGGAAAACCTGCGCACTGCGCTTCGCCTGAAACTCGAGCAGGGCAAGCTCACCGAGGCTCAGATGGCCGCCATCGCCACCGCGCTTGACACCGCCGCCCACGGTGTCGAGCGGGCCTAAGCACCTATCTTTCACTGGCCTTGCGTCATTGCCCGCGACCGGTGAAAGTCGTCGGCATAGATAGCGACAGGCTCTCCCGCGAAGACGGGAGGACCACAGCACAGGCGAGGACAAATGGCGGACACCGGCGTAGCGATGACCCGATGGGTCGCGACCCAGGCGGTGGCCACCGCGAATGGCCCTGTCCGCGGCTACCGGGACGCGGGTCTGAGCATCTTCAAAGGGCTTCGCTATGGCGCGTCTCCGACCGGCGCCCTTCGGTTCAGGCCCCCGCAGCGCCCGGCCCCCTGGACTGAAGTCGTCGACGCCGTGGCTCTGGGATCGCCCGCTCTCCAGGCGGGTCTCAAACCTGGCGAAAAGACCGGCGGACGCAGCGCCGGAGACCCTCCCGCTCCGGGGGAGCCAGGAACCAGCGAGGACTGCCTCTTCCTAAACGTCTGGACGCCCGGACTGGAGGCCAGCGATCGCCCGGTCATGGTCTGGCTGCACGGCGGCGGCTTCGGCAATGGCTCTGGCGGCGCGGCGATGTATGACGGCGCGGCCCTGGCTTTGCGGGGAGATGTCGTCACGGTGACGGTCAATCATCGGCTGAACATATTCGGCTATCTACACTTGGCCGAACTCGGCGGGCACACGTCGTCGGGTCAGGCCGGCATGCTCGATATCGTGCTGGCGCTGGAGTGGGTGCGCGACAACATCGCTCGGTTCGGCGGGGATCCCGCCAATGTTACCGTGTTCGGCGAAAGCGGGGGCGGTTGGAAAGTCTGCCTGCTTCAGGCCATGCCTGCCGCCAAAGGGCTGTTCCATCGCGGAATTATCCAGAGCGGTCCAGGATTAAGAGCCCTGCCAGGAGACGTCGCGACAAAAACCGCGGCGGGTCTATTGACCGCCCTGGGTATCGAGCCGGGTGATCTGGCCAGACTGGAAACCCTGCCAGCCGAGGCCATCCAGGCCGCGGCCGTCCCCCTGGCGGGTGACCGGTTGATGAGCGCCTTCACCCCCTGCATCGACGGGATCGCCCTCCCCCGAGATCCCTTCCACCCGGATGCATCGCCGATTTCGGCGGGCATCCCTTTGATGATAGGGACCAACAAAGACGAGACCACGCTGTTCAACCTTGGCGCGCCAGGCTTTGGTCAATGGACGGAGTTGGATCTGATGCAACGCGCCCGGGCGGTGGCGGGCGACAAGGCCGAAACTCTGGTGGCCGCGTTACGTCAGGCCTATCCTGGCTTTTCGCCCACCCATCTGGCCTGCGCGGCGCAAACCGTGACGATGATGTGGGCCAATTCCGTCACCCTGGCCGAACGGAAGGCCGCTCAAGGCGCCGCCCCTATCTTCATGTATCTGATGACGTGGGAGACCCCAGTTGCCCGCGGGGCGCTCAGATGTCCGCACGCCCTCGAAATTCCACTGGTGTTCGACAATGTCGAGGCCGCCCGCAACTTTGTTGGCCGGGGGGATGAACCGCAGAAAATCGCGGACCAGATGGCGCCGGCCTGGCTTGCCTTCGCGCGGACGGGCAATCCCAACGGGTCCGCCCTACCCCATTGGCCAGTCTACGAACCTGGTTCGCGCGCCACCA
>JAYVYH010000071.1:0-2111 GCA_043784385.1 Caulobacteraceae bacterium
CCCGGTGGCGGTTTTCTTGCCCCCCGGAATCCCCATGTCGCCGAACAGCACGTCGCCGATCTGCTTGGGACTGCCCAGGTTGAACGGGCGTCCGGCCAGCGCCTGAGCCTCTTTCTCATAGTCGGCCATCCGCATCGAAAAATCGTGGGACAAGTGGCGCAACCGGTCGGGATCGACGCGAATGCCCTCGCACTCCATCTGGGCCAGGACCGGCGGCATCGGCCGCTCCAGGGTTTCATAGACGTTCAGCAGATGCTCACGCGAGAGGCGTGGGCGCAGGGTGTTGTAGAGGCGCAAGGTGACGTCGGCGTCCTCGGCGGCGTAGGCGGTGGCCGGTTCCAGGGCGATGTGCTTGAAGCTCTTCTGGGCCTTGCCGGTCCCGGCGACGGACTTGAAGCTGATCGGCTCATGGTCCAGCCACAGCTTCGAAAGCTCGTCCATGCCGTGGTTGTGCAGGCCCGCCTCCAGCACATATGAGATCAGCATGGTGTCGTCGATCGGCGCGACCGCGACGCCATGGCGGGAAAGCACCGCCAGATCGTATTTGGCGTTCTGGCCGACCTTCAGCACCGCCGGGTCCTCCAGCAGCGGTTTCAGCCGTTCGATCACCGCCTCCAACGGCAGTTGGCCAAGGTCGGGAGAGGCTTCGAGGGCCAAGCCTTCGTTCTCCTCGTGCCCGACCGGGATGTAGCAGGCCTCGCCCGGCGCCACGGCCAGGGAAATCCCCACGAGGGCGGAGTTGGCGGAGGACAGGCTGTCGGTCTCGGTGTCGAAAGCGACGGTTCCTACATCCCTGGCCCGCGCGATCCAGACATCCAGGGTGGGTAGATCGCGGACGCAGACGTATGCCTTGGTGTCGATCGGACCGGCCGGGGTTGGTTCGGTGGGGGCGCTCGGCGCGGTGGAGGCGACGGGGTGGCCGGCGGCCTCGCCGACCCGCCGTGACAGGGTGCGGAACTCCATGGCCTCCAGGAACGCGGCCAGAACCTCCGGGTCGGGCGCGCGCACGACAAGGTCCGACAGAGGTTCGGGCAGGGGCGTCTCGCGATCAAGCGTGACCAGCTGGCGCGACAGCCGGATCTGGTCGGCAAAGGCGATCAGGGTCTCGCGCCGCTTAGGTTGTTTGATCTCGCCGGCGCGGGCCAACAAGGTGTCGAGGTCGCCATATTCCAGGATCAGGGCGGAGGCGGTCTTGACCCCGATACCCGGGGCGCCCGGCACATTGTCGACCGGATCGCCGCACAGGGCCTGGACCTCGACGACCTTGTCCGGCCCGACGCCGAACTTCTCCACCACCTGGTCGTGGCGGATATGCAGGTTCTTCATGGTGTCGAGCATTGAGACCCGGTCGCTAACCAGCTGCATCAGGTCCTTGTCGGAGGAGATGATCACCACCTCGCCGCCGGCCTCGCTGACCTGATGGGCGTAGGCGGCGATGACGTCATCGGCTTCGTAGCCAGGCTGTTCCAGACTCGGCACACCGAAGGCGCGGGTCGCTTCGCGCACCAGCGGGAACTGAGGGATCAGGTCGGGCGGAGCCGGCGGCCGGTGGGCTTTGTAGCCGTCATAGAGCGCGTTGCGGAAGGTCTTCTCCGAATGGTCGAAGACCACGGCCAGATGGGTGGGGGCGTCGGGCGCCGCCTTCATGTCGACTAGCAGCTTCCACAGCATGTTGCAGAAGCCCTGGATCGCGCCGACGGGCAGGCCATCGGACTTACGGGTTAGTGGTGGCAGGGCGTGGAAAGCCCGGAAAATGAACCCCGAGCCATCCACCAGATAGAGACGGACCTGGGGTCCGTCCTGGGTCAGGGCGCGAGCGCCGGTATCGAGGGTCTCGGTCATCGGCCCAGGATAAGCTGGCGCGGGCGGCAGGTCACCTGCCGCGTGGCCTGTCTTTCCGGACGTGCGCCATCATGTCATGATCTATATCTGAGAAGGTACTGGGGAGAGGCGCGCCATGTGGCTGGGAATCCTGGCGGCTCTGGTCGCGGCCCCGTCCTATCCAACCTCGGCGGGGGGCAGTCCGCCCGAGACCCAGCAGCTGACCGTCACCGCCAAGGCGCCTATCAAGACCGACGCCCCCGTGGAAATCGATAGCGCCGACGACTGGA
>JAYVYH010000072.1:0-2379 GCA_043784385.1 Caulobacteraceae bacterium
AGGCGCGGCGGCGGCCATGGCGGCCGGATCGAACGGGCGGCCCATCAGCTCGCTACGATCTTTCAGGAACGCTTCGTTGACATGCCAGTCGCCGCCGAACAGCAGGCCGACGATGGACATGAAGAGCTCGCCATCGCTCCAAGGCGCCACCGCACCGGCCAGACCCGGGCCACCGCCGGCGAATATCGAGGCCGCCGGAAAGCGCCGCTCCAGCTCTTCGATGATCAACTGGCTGTCGAAATACAGGTCCGCGCCGATCTGCAGCACCGGTATCCGCCGAAAGCCGCCAGTCAGCCGCGTGAGTTCGGGCTTGGGCAGGATCGAGGGTTGGTTGCAGGCCCGCCAGGCCAGCTGCTTGATCCCCAGCGCCACCCTCACCTTCTCCGAAAACGGTGAGATCTCATACTGGTGCAAGATCAGTTCGTCCGACCCGGTCGCCATCGCGCTTCCCTCCATTTTCGCCCGTCGAAGAACACCACGCGATTTTAGCCCTCGCTCTTAGCGCTCCGACGCCGGATTGGGTATGGGTCATCCAGAGTGGAGATCCGAATGCGCATTCCCCGAATGGCCATCGAGGCCGAGTCCCCCGAACAGCTCGGGTATGACCGGCTGCGTCACAACCTGACCGAATCCTCGGTGCGCGACCGGGACCTGGCCGAATTCGATCTCGACCTGAAGTCCCTGACCCTCTGCTACGGCGATCATCTGGGCCGGGCTGACCTGCGGGCCATGATCGCCGCCCGGGCGGGAGGCGGATTGACGGCGGACGATGTGCTGATCACCGCCGGGGCGTCGGCGGCGCTGTTCATTATCGCCCTGACCTTGCTGGAGGCCGGCGACCACTTGGTGGTGGTCCGTCCCAACTACGCCACCAACATCGAGACGCCCCGGGCGATCGGCTGCGACATTAGCTACCTGGACCTCGACTTCGATCGCGGGTTCGCGCTGGATATCCAGGCCATGGCGGCGCTGGTTCGTCCGACCACAAAGCTGATCAGCATCACCGCTCCCCACAACCCGACCGGCGTCGCCCTGACCGAGGCCGATCTGCGCGCGGTTATCGCCCTGGGCGAGCGGGTCGGCGCGCGTGTGCTGGTGGACGAGACCTATCGCGACATGAGCTTCGACCCACCGCCGCCGGTGGCCGCCACCCTCGACGTTCGCGCCATCAGCGTCTGTTCGCTGTCGAAGGCCTTCGGTATCCCGGGAATCCGCACCGGCTGGATCCTCACCGCCGATTCGGACCTGGCCCTGCGATTCCTGTGCGCCAAGGAACAGATCGGCATCTGCGGCAGCGTGGTGGACGAGGCGATCGCGACGGCCGCCTACGCCGATGCCGACGCTTGGCTGGCCGGCAATAACGCGCGTCTTCGCGACGCTTTCGGCGCGGTCTCCAACTGGATCGCCGCCGAACCGCTTCTGGAATGGGTGGCGCCCGGCGGCGGTTGCGTCGCCTTCCCCCGCATCCGCGCCGACGCAGGCGTGGACGAGGAAGCCTTCCACCGTATCCTCAACGCTGACCACCGCTGCTATGTCGGTCCCGGCCACTGGTTCGAGCAGTCCGACCGCTATTTCCGCCTGGGTTACGGCTGGCCGACAGGCCCCGAATTGGCCGGCGGCCTGGCTGCGATCTCGACCTCGCTGCGCGCGGCGAAGATCTAGGACCGACACCGATGACGACCATCAACCGCAAAATCGTCCTCGTCACTGGCGCCGGCAGTGGTATCGGCCGGGCCGTGGCTTTGGCATTCCTCGCCCAGGGGGATAGCGTTGTGCTGGCCGGGCGGGGAGAAGCGGCGCTGATGGATACCGCCGATCTCGCCGCCGCGCCGGAACGAATGCTGATCCGTGCCACCGACGTGACCGACGAAGTCCAGGTAGCTGCGCTGTTTGCGGCGTCGGTCGCGCGCTTCGGCAGGTTGGATGTGTTGTTCAACAATGCCGGTCGGGGGGCGCCGCCGGTTTCCCTGGAAGACCTCAGCCTCGCCACATGGCGGGCGGTCTTGGATGTGAACCTGACGGGTGTGTTTCTTTGCACCCAAGCAGCGATCCGCCAGATGAAGGCCCAGACGCCGATGGGTGGGCGGATCATCAACAACGGCTCGATCTCGGCCCACGCCCCGCGCCCCAATTCAGCTCCCTACACCGCGACGAAACACGCCATCACCGGCCTGACCAAGTCTGTGGCGCTCGACGGCCGGGCCTTCGACATCGCCTGCGGCCAGATCGATATCGGCAACGCCGAAACGCCGCTCACCGCCCGGATGAGTCAGGGCGTGCCTCAGGCCGATGGCCGCGTGATCCCCGAACCAGTGATGGACGTTCAGGCGGTGGCCGATGCGGTGCTGATGATGGCGAACCTGCCGCTCACGGCCAATG
>JAYVYH010000073.1:0-5309 GCA_043784385.1 Caulobacteraceae bacterium
TCTACGCTCCGCCTGACAGCCCAGCGCCCTTCGCCAGGTCCAACGCATCGCCCACCTCGTGGAACGCCCCAGCCTCCGCCAGGCTGAACACGAAGGCCTCCAGCCCCTTTCCGACACTGCCCGACTGAACCCCCGCGATCGAACCCGCGGCCTCCGCCGCGCACAGCGGCCCGAACGGTCCGCACACGATGCCGTCGGCTATGATGAACAAATCCCCCAATATCGGAACCCTGGCGAACACCGGCCCCAGGACCTCCACTGTCGCCACGCTGATGATCGCATCGATGATGAAGAAGCAGAAAATCCCGCACCGGCCATCGGTGTCGGTCAATGACAGCGGGTTGTCATGCACATAGGCGTAACGGTCCAGCGCCTGGCTGTCATAGTCGTCCGATATTATCGGATCGCCGGCCAGGACTCGCCCCGGCGCCGGGTCGTACAACCGGGCGTTGAGGTTCACCAGACAGCCCACCGGAAGCTGCTCCTCGCCCGTATAGCCCCGCGTGGTCGGCGTTCCCGCTCCGCACAGCGCAGCGCCCCCCCGGGTCCAGCTGTACGCCCCACGGATCATAGATCATCCGCCGAAGCACCACCCCCGAAGCGTCCGTCGACACCGCAATCGAACCCAGGTGGTCACCCACGAAATACTGCATCGTCGCCGTGCCGTACGCCGGCGCCGTCCGCTCCGCCACCATCCGGCCATCGGCCATCAGATAACCCCACCAAACCGTCGCGCCGTTCTCGGGCAGAGCCAATCGGTTATTGCCATTCGATCGTGGTCGTAACGCGGCAGATACCCGCTCGCGTCGATGCCGACGTGCTGGATTGGCTCAAGTCCCAACGAAAGGGCTATCAGAGCCACCTGAACACGATTTTTCGGCGGGAAATGCTTGCTTCGATCAAGCAGGCGCACCGAGCTTAACGGTCTGGGCTTTAAGTTCGACTACTCCAGGATAACCCCTACCCCGCGCGGGGCGTCGAATCCAGGTCCGGCGCCGTCGGGCTTAGTTGGCGAGCAGGCGGTCCGCGATGTCCCTATTTCCATGCACATTGCAATAATTGATCTTGATTTGCAATATGCAGACCCCATCTCGATCCGCACGTCCAAAGTCACAACCAATTCCATAGCGCCATTTCCACGCCCTCGCCGACCTCCCGCGGCTACCGCATCAACGGTGATTAACGGTTAAATTGGCGTTTTCGCGAAGTCTCTAAGCCCAAACCGCTCCGCTCAGCCCAACGCCGCCAGGCACACGCCGACCGTGATCTGGGCGAGCACGGCGATTTGCCACGGCGCCATGCGTTCGGCGAACAGCCGGCGGCCGGCCAGGGCGGCGATCGGCATCTCCGCCACGCCCACCGCCCGCACGGGGCCAGCCGGCGACAGGGCGAAGGCCGTGAACCACAGCCCGGAGGCGGCAGCGCCAAAGAACCCGGCTGGCAGGGATTCGCGCCACCGCGCCATCACCGTCGCCAACGCGCCCCGGTCGGTGACGCCCAGCCACACTGCGAGGCTCGCCGACTGCAGCGCCTGCACCACCAGCAGGGTCGCCAGAGCGCCAAACACCGGCGCGCCTGGCGCGACGCTCAGGGCCGCCTGGCGAAAGGCGTTGGACGACAGAGCGAAGCCAGCTCCGGCCACCAGCCCGAGCAACGCCGCCGACCCGACTTTCTGTCCGGTTAGCTTCCGAGGCCAGCCCAGCGCCACCAGTCCGGCGGTGACCAAGGCCAGGCCCAACCATCGCAGCGGCGGCACGTGGTCGCCGAACGCCAGGCCCATGATCGCCGCCAGCGGTATCGAGCTTTGCTGAAATACCGTCCCCAACGCGAAGCTCGACCGGCGCATCGAGACCAGCATGGCGGCGGTGGCGACGATCTGCGCCGCGCCGCCGGCGACGCTGGCCAGCATGAATCCGCCGTCGAGGCGTGGCCGAACCGGGCCGCCGACCAGCCAGGCCACGCCGAGAAACACGGCCGCGAACGGCAGCCCAAACAGGAAACGCACGAGGGTCGCGCCCCACGGCCCAGCGTCGGCCAGCAGCCCACGCTGAAACGCGTTGCGCGCCACCTGCAGGGCGGTGGCCGCCAGAGTGATCGGAATCCAGATCATGGAGAGATCCTCCCTTCCCCCGCTGGTGCAAGTCCCCGAAGAGGGCGGATGTGGGCTCCAGCCTAGCGAGATCCCCGCGGCTTCCGCCCCTCCACCACTTCCTGGTCCCCCTCCCCCAGTGGGGGACGGCAGATGCGCAGCCTAGCCGGTCAGAAGCCGCTAGCGACGATCGGCTCTGGGGCGCTCTTTTCCTTGCGGGCGAAGAGGTTGTTGAGGGCGTTCACATAGGCTGTGGCGCTGGCGGTCAGGGTGTCGGTGTCGGCGGCCTGGCCGGTGGCGATGCGGCCGTCTTCCTCCAGCCGCACCGAAACCTGGGCCTGCGCGTCGGTGCCCTCGGTGACCGCGTGCACCTGGAACAGGCGCAGCACGGCGCCGTGCGGCACCAGTTGGTGGATGGCGTTGAACACCGCGTCGACTGGTCCGTCGCCGGTGGCCATGGCGGTGCTCTCGGCCCCGTCGACCACCAGAGTCAGATGAGCCTCCTGCGGCCCCTCGGTGCCGGCGATCACGCGCAGGGATTTGACCTGGATGCGGTCTGCGCCCCGGGCCAGGGCGTCGTCGACCAGGGCGATGATGTCGTCGTCGAACACGCTCTTCTTCTTGTCGGCCAGGTCCTTGAACCGTCCGAAGGCTTCGTTGAGGGCGTTCTGGCCGAGATCGTAACCCAGCCCCTTCAGCTTTTCGCGGAACGCGTGGCGGCCTGAATGCTTGCCCATCACCAGGTTGGAGCCGCCCTGCCCCACATCCTCGGGCTTCATGATCTCATAGGTTTCGGCGTTCTTCAGCATCCCGTCCTGGTGGATGCCTGCCTCGTGGGCGAAGGCGTTCTTGCCGACGATGGCCTTGTTGAACTGCACAGGAAAGCCGGTGATCGCCGAGACGTAGCGGCTGGCGCGGGTGATATGCTGGGTCTGCACGCCGGTGAAATAGGGCAGCCGGTCGCCGCGCACCTTCAGCGCCATCACCACCTCTTCGAGCGCGGTGTTGCCGGCCCGCTCGCCGATGCCGTTGATCGCCACCTCCACCTGGCGCGCACCGGCCTGGATGGCCGCAATGCTGTTGGCCACAGCCAGTCCCAGGTCGTTGTGGCAATGGGTTGAGAAGATCACCCCATCCGCCCCCGGCACATTTTCCATCAGATCACGGAACATCTCGGCGTATTCGGTGGGATAGGTATAGCCTACGGTGTCGGGGATATTGATCGTTCCGGCGCCGGCGCGGATGGCCGCCTCGACGCAGCGACGCAGCACGTCGCGCTCGGTGCGGGTGGCGTCCTGGGCCGACCACTCCACATCACCACACAGGTTGCGGGCGTGAGTCACCGAGGCGTGGACGGCGTTGACCACATCCTCCGGGCTCATCTGCAGGATGTAGTCGCGGTGCTGCGGGCTGGTGGAGATGAAGGTGTGGATGCGTCCGCGCTTGGCGGGCCGGATCGCGTCGGCGCAGCGCTCGATATCGGCCACACTGGCCCGGGCCAGGCCGCAGACCGTGCTCTCGGTGATGATCTGCGAAATCTTCCGCACAGCCTCGAAGTCGCCGTTGGAGGCGATCGGGAAGCCCGCCTCGATCACGTCGACGCGCATGTCTTCGAGGATCTTGGCCAGTTCGATCTTCTCGTCGATCGACATCGAGGCGCCGGGCGACTGCTCGCCGTCGCGCATGGTGGTGTCGAAGACGATGACTTTTTCGGGTTTGGACGCGGTTTCGGCGCGGCCGTCATTGGCGGCGGCGGGCGCCGCGGGGTCGATGATGTCGGTCATTGGGGTGTGGGTCTCTTAACGAATAGGCTGATCAGAAGGGCGAAACGGCTATCCCCTGAACGCCCGGGCCGCGAAGCTTTACGCGAGTCCCGGCGACGCCCAGGGGCGACTAAGCCCAAGGGTGACAAGAACCAGCATGTCGCGCAGCGTAACCATGGTAAATCCAGTAGCGACTTAGCCCGCGCCAGACAATACCCTGAACTACAGCCGCCGGATCGAGGCTCAGGCATAGTGGGTGTTCGCCAGGGCGTTGACCGATTGACCGTGGACCATCGGCAGGCTGAGGCGCGCCGACGCCGCGCCGCTCGAACTCAGCGACGCCATGCCCTGGACCCGATGGTAGCGGGACCGGTTGCCGAAGGGGGATCGCCTATGATCAGGGTGCCGAAGAAGCCCGAATTTCCCGCTCCGGTGGTCACCGTCATGGTCGCCTGGAGGGTCAGGGTGTTGCCGCCCAGAAGGCCGCTGCCCACCAGACCCAAGTCCATGGCATGGTTGGGGAAGTAGGTCTGGGCCAGGGTGGCGGTGTTGGCGCCGCTGAACGTCTGGTTGATAAACTGATAACCGTGGGTGGTGAGGGGGAAGGTCGCGCTGGTTAACGCCCCAAGCGCCGTCCCCGTCGGCTGATAAAACCCGACGATAAGATCGCCGCGGACGGCCAGCTTGGTCAGATCGACGGTCTCGTTGCTCGTGCTGGTCGTGGTCTGGCTGCCTCCCGAATCGCCACTGGCGTGCAGGCCATCCAGCTCGGCGAGGCGCCGAACGCCACCTTGATGTTTGAGTTGGCGGTAAGCACCGCCCCGGTGCTGGCCGCATGCGGGGCCCCGGCCACGGTGTTGTTGGAGGCGGAAACGGTTTCGACGGCCGACGCGCTCACGACTACCGCGGCGCCGTTTCCACCTACGTTCTTGGCCCCGGCGGTGAAACCGCGCGCCGTCCGTGGCGTTGAGGTTGGCGCGTGGCCCACTGTAGTAGCCGCCGTCCGAGCCGGTCGCCGTTGCGCCGGCGCCGCCGTTCACCGTGGCGGTGCTTTTGACGAAGCCAGCGCCGCCGGCCGTGCTGGACGCGGTGGCCGTTCCGCCGACCCCGCCCGCGTTGGCGTCGGTTCCGCCTCCCGTTCCTCCAGTCGCGATGGCGGAGCCATAGGCAATAGCGGAACCCGTGGCCGAGGTCGTAGCGTTGGCCGCGCCGCTCGCCGCCCCTATGGAGCCGCCCGCCCCGCCACCATTACTACCAACGTTACCGCCGTGGCCTCGGCGGTGTTGGTGGTCGTCACGGCCGCGCTGGCGGTTACCACCGAGCGGCTCTGGCCCGGGCTGACACCGTTTGCGCCGTTGACGCCATTCGCGCCGCTGAGGTTGACGTCCGACATGGCTTTCGTCACGGGGCTGTGCGCCGAAGCGCACTGACCATCACCGCAAACGTTCTGACTTTGG
>JAYVYH010000074.1:0-2192 GCA_043784385.1 Caulobacteraceae bacterium
CTTCAGCCCGCTCAACGTTTTCACGATGGCTGGCTTTGCGCCTCAATTTTCTTGAGAGTCAAATATCTGCGGCCGTCGTGCGGTCAATGGGAGCGAGCGCGGCATTCATCCTGTTGTTCACGCTCAAACAGGTCGCCGCTCAACGACTTTCGAAGCGCCGGGCCCACACCTATCTGCACGTTGCCAGGACACTACACAGGGCGTCGTTGACGGTTCTTCGATACGAGCTAACAAAACACGGCTGAGTGTCAGCCGCATCGCCAGCGGTGTCCACGAATCGATCTCACCTCCCTTCTAGTAGGAAGTTACCTATGACCGAAATACCCTCGATGCTTCGGCCTGTCGCAGCGCTCGACACGGCTCATGTTGGTGATATCGAGGGCGCCTTCGGTACGATTCGCCTTGGCGACGAGGCGCCGCGAGCCGGGTTGAAAGCCAGATTGATGACGCTGTTGGCAGTCATCGGGCCTGGTCTGATCGTGATGACCGGCGACAACGATGCTGGCGCGTTCGGCACCTATACCCAAGCGGGACAGAACTACGGCACAAGCCTACTGTGGGTGCTACTGCTTTTGGTGCCCGTGCTTTACGTAAACCAGGAGATGGTCCTTCGCCTCGGGGTGATTTCCGGGGTGGGCCACGCCCGCCTGATCCTTGAACGGTTCGGCAAATTCTGGGGCGCGTTTAGCGTCATCGATCTGTTCATTCTCAACGCGCTGACCATCATCACCGAGTTCATCGGCATTAGCCTGGGCCTCGATTATCTGGGCCTGCCGAAAATCCCTGGGGTTCTTCTTGCCGCCGCGGTGATCGTGGCCGCGGCGAGCACAGGCTCATTTAAGCGCTTCGAAAGGGTCTGCATGACCCTGGTGTTCGGCTCGCTCCTCCTCGTGCCCATCATCGTAATGGTCCACCCGGACATCGGCCAGGTCACTGCCGGCTTCCTGATCCCCGGCATGCCGGCGCATGCGGACCTGTCCACTGTGGTGCTGTTGATCATCGGTATCGTGGGCACTACCGTTGCGCCCTGGCAGCTCTTTTTCCAGCAGTCCTACATCATCGACAAGCGCATTACCCCCCGCTTTATGGTCTATGAAAGGATCGATCTGTGGATCGGGATCGTCATCGTCATTCTTGGGGCCGCCGCGATCATTTCATTTACCGCGGCGACCTTTGCCGGACACCCTGAATTCGGGAATTTTTCCGATGCGGGCGGGGTTGCCGTAGGTCTCGAAAAATACGTCGGAAAAGCCGCTGGCGTACTTTTTGCGCTCGCGCTTGTCGACGCATCGATCATCGGGGCGGCCGCAGTTGGACTTTCGACTTCCTATGCGTTAGGCGACGTATTGGGACTAAAACATTCGCTTCACCGGAAGATTTCCGATGCCAAAAGTTTCTATGTGGTGTTCGCAGGAATCCTATTAATTTCCGCTGTAATTGTACTCATTCCCGGCAGTCCGTTGGGGCTATTGACCGTTGGCGTTCAGGTTCTAGCAGGCGTCCTCCTCCCCTCCGCTACGGTATTCTTGCTGTTGCTATGCAACGACGCCCAAGTCCTCGGTCCCTGGGTCAATGGACGGAGGATGAATTTCTTCACTTCCGGCGTCATCGCTATTCTCGTCGTCCTTTCTCTGGTGCTTACTGGTGGCGTGCTGTTCCCCGATATCAACGGCACCGCCATTGTCGGCATCCTGATCGGAGGCGGATCGCTTGCGGTTATGGGAGGACTTGGGTTCTTGCTCTACCGGCACTTCCGACCGGCGCCCCCTTCTGAACACGCTGTGGATAGATCCGAACGGCCCTCTTGGCGCATGCCTCCTGTGTCTCTGCTCGCGGCCCCCAAACTCTCGTTAGGGAATCGGGTTGGGCTGGCAGTCCTGCGCGGTTACCTGCTCATCGCTACTATCCTTGTTATCATCCGCATTTTCCAACTGGCGCTTGGTCACTAGGCGGAGTTCGCCTAAATTTTATGACCAAGCCAGCAGCTAGGAGCGGCCCCGGCCGAAAGGAAGCACTCGTGACATACCAGACCGGCGACGGCATTCCTCAAATCACCATCTCCTTTTCATCCATGCTCAAAAACGCGGTGGTTGACCCAGACCACAAGCCGCTCGGGCGTCTTGATGACGCCGTCGTCCGGCTAAGAGGAGAGCAATATCCCCTGCTCACCGGCCTAATTGTTGCCGTGGGTG
>JAYVYH010000075.1:0-2939 GCA_043784385.1 Caulobacteraceae bacterium
GGCTGAGGCGTGACACGGTTAACGCCTTCGGGTGTCGCAGACGCAGCGTCTATGTTCGACGAAGATGGGCGCGCATGATGGCCTTGTCGGCCAGTGAATAATACAGCCAGACGTCGCCGCCGTCTTCCACCGCCGACGCCGCGAAGGCGATGTCCGTCCCACCGTCGTCGCGCTTTGGCGGTGTGATCAACGGCTGGTCGCTTCGGGCGGTGACATCGCTATAGTCGCGGTTGTAGGTCGCCCAGCCTATCCGCCAGTTCGCGGCCGGTCCCGCGCCGTTATAGAACATGGTCGGCGCCTCGCTCTGCTGGCCGATGATCGGACCGGTGCTGAGGTGCCAATTGTCCCACGCCCCATCGCGGGCCTCGATCCTGGCCTCGCGAGGATGCCAAGGGCCGTCCGGCCCGCCGGCCTCGACCAGGCCGATGTGGGACGCGCCCTGCCGCGCGAGTTCAAAGAATAATCGCCAGCGTCCGTCCCCCGACCGGATCACCGTCGCTTCCTTCGGATTGGCGCATGATGTCGTGGAGTCCAGGACCACGCCGTCCTTCTTCAGGGACCGGATGTCCTTTCCGCTTGCTCTCAGAAGTCGGCCAACGCTTTCCGCCGCGCTGAGACCCGAATACCAGACGTAGGTCATCCCCCCTTCCGAAAAGACGGTCGGGTCTTCGCAACCGTCGAGGTCCCAGGCGTCGGGCCCGGGGAATATCAACGGGCCTTCGTCCATTTCGAACCGCAGGCCGTCGGCGCCGACGCCGTACCAGATTTCGGCGATCTTCAGCCTCGGCTCGTCATCCCGCCTTGGCACGGCGCGAAGAAGCAGATGGTAAATTTCGTCACACTTCCAGACGAACGGGCTGAGCGTGTACATGCCGCTCAGACGGCCATGGCCGCCCAAAGTCATGGGCTCGGTGTTCATAACCGTGAAGCCCGGCAAGGCTAGGCGCCTTGGCCGGTATAGATCTCCAGGCCGCCATCGATGGTCATGGTGGTTCCGGTGACGTAGTCGGCCTCCTTGGACGCCAGATAGACGGCGAGCCCGGCGACTTCCTCAGGCTGGGCGGCGCGCTTCAAGGGAATGCTTTGAACCTGCTTCTTCAGCACCTCGGGATCGTCCATCGCTTCCTGGTTCATCGGCGTCAGGACCATGCCGGGGGCGATATTGTTGACGGTGACGCCCAGCGGCGCCAGCTCCAGAGCGAGTGTGCGGGTAAGATTGCGAAGGCCGCCCTTGGAGGCATCGTATTCGGCCGCGCCGGCGCGGGGTATCTCCTGGTGGACGGAGGAGATGTTGATGATCTTGCCGGTTTTCCTGGCGGTCCGGAGCCCACGCGCCACGGCCCGGCAAAACAGGAACGGTCCCGTCAGATTGGTCCGCAGCGCGTCTTCCCAATGTTCCAGGGTCATGTCGCAGACTTCGACGCCCCCGGCGTCCACGCCCGCGCTGTTGACGAGCAGCGTCGCATCGCCGAATGCCGAGCGGCATCTTTCGACGGCTCGCTCCACCGCGCGTTCGTCCCGGACGTCCGTCTTGAGCAGTAGGCATCGCCCTCCCGCGCCTTCGATCCGCTTCTTCGTGTCTTCGGCGCCGCCGGCATCGTCGTTGAAGATGACCGCGACCGCGGCGCCCTCCGTGCTGAACGCCACCGCGATGGCTTGGCCGATCCCGGAACTGGCGCCGGTGACAATCGCGACTTGGTTCGACAGACGTTGCATGACCGCTCCATGGGTTGCTGTCTGAACGCACCAGGACGCCGATGGTTGAGAATCAAGGGTGCGGTTTCGTCCTCATTGCGAGATTTGAAGGCGAATTGCGTTCTGCGTAACCGCCCACCGCGATCCGATCGAGATGGCGCTTGACCGCCTCGGCGCGGCCTTCCTTGACCAGGGCCTCAGCGGTCGGGTCGCCGAACGAGGGCAGGGGCTGCGGCCCCCACCCGGGCCACGTCGGAGAAACGGGCGGTGATCACCGCTTCCGCGCCGGCGAACACCGCCTTGGCTTCGGTTGACTTTTACGCGGGCCGGCGGCGCAATAGAACGCCGACGACAAGAGCGGCGGGGGAGGGGTATCGATATGTTGACGCGAGCGCCAACGCGGGTCGTGCGGGACTTTCATTCCGACAGCCGCCAGTGGGAAGGCTACCGGCCCCGCCCGGGCGATATCGTAATCGGTACGGCCGCCAAGGTAGGCACCACATGGACCCAGCAGATCGTCAATCTGCTGATCTTCCAGTCCCCGGAGCCCCGGCCGCTGGGCGAGCTTTCGCCGTGGCTGGACGCCCGCTTCTTCGCGCCGATCGAGGTGATGCTCCCCGCTCTGGAGGCCCAGACTCACCGCAGGTTCATCAAGACCCACCTGCCCATGGACGCCCTGCCAATCCATGACGAGGTGCGCTATATCCACACCGCGCGCGACGGCCGCGACGCGTGCATGTCCTATCTGAACCACCTCAACAGCCACACGCCGGACGCCTGGTCTCGATTCGACGACATCGGCCTGTCGGACCCCACGATCGGCCACACCGTGCCGCGGCCGCCTCGCACCGCCCGAGAGTTCTTTCACTATTGGATTGATGCGCTGGGCGAACACACGGCGGGCGGGTTCTTCGAGTTGGAACGCACCTATTGGAGCCAACGGCGGGCGGCCAATGTTCTGCTGGTCCACTATGCGGACCTCAAGGCCGACCTCGACGGCGAAATGCGCCGGATCGCGGCGTTCCTGGACATCCCGGTGAATGAGGCGATCTGGCCCAGCCTGGTCGAGGCGGCGACCTTCGAGGCGATGAAGCGCGACGGCGACGTCGTGCTGGCCGGCATGGAACGCGGCTTCGAAGGCGGCCACCGCAGCTTCCTGCACAAGGCCACCAATGGCCGCTGGCAGGGCGAGGTGGAAGAGGCTGACCTCGCCCGATACCGCGCGAAGATCGAAGCCGCCCTCA
>JAYVYH010000076.1:0-16643 GCA_043784385.1 Caulobacteraceae bacterium
GATCTGAGTGCTCGCGTCTTTGATGATAAGTGGGAGTTCGCGCTCATCGGAAAGAACCTCACCGACACCTATTATGCGGTGTTGGGCGGCGACAAGCCGCTGAGCCAAGTCGTTCCGGGGCAAGGCGGAGACATCATCGCCTCGTTGGGGCGTCCGCGCGAAGTGACATTCCAGATTACTCGCCACTTCTAGGGGCGCGGGAACCATCACTGTAGTCTAAGCCATGACCGATACGCCTATGTACCGCGTTCCCGAGGGCTAAAACTCCGGCGCCCTCAGGGCCCCGCCGGGGGTGCGCTTTGGCCTTGACCGGAGACGCGACCATCGCCTAGGTGTCGTCAATTTTGGGAAAGGTCTGCCTCGTAGTCCACGTGATCGACCCGCGCACGACGTGCCGGGCGTAGAAGGATACGGTCCTCAAAAACGTGCAAAAGACCAACCGGCTGCCTGGATTCGGCCTAGAGTCAGAGGTGTAGAGCCTTGCTCTGCCTTTAGATCTGTTCCGTCCAGCGGCGTCAGGCTCGGGAGCACGGTGATCAGGCTCTGGCTGGCTGGCGGCTCGTCTTCCACAGTGACGTGGCGCCGACCAACGCGATGAGTACGATCGTCGAGGCCAGGCTGCCGTTCATGGTGTCCTCGCCGCCGTTCCATAGCGGTGTTCCGGTGAGGCTCAAATTAAGGACGCTGCCCGAGGGGTCATAGGCCAATCCCAGGAATCCGGACTCGGTCCAGTTCCAGGCGAAGTGGGCGCCGGCCGCAGCCCACAGGTTGCCCGTCCGCAACGCCAGCAAACCAAACAGAACGCCACCCAGAAATAGGTTCAACACGGCCATCAGACTATGCGCGCCGGCGATGATATGCAGGCCTCCGAACAGGGCGGAGGTCACGATCAAGCCTATCCAAGGACCCCAATCGGCGCAAAGAACCGGTTGAACCCATCCGCGAAAGAAGGCCTCCTCGGCCACGGCCTGAACCGCGACGACGCCCAGGCCGAACAGCAATCCAATGACCGGAGATGGGATTGCCGGCGGGGGGCCTGCCGTCACCGCGCCGGCGGCGGCAGCGATCGCCACCGCCGCCCCAAATCCCACCGCGCCGATGGTCAAGCCCATGGCCAGCGAGACCGGATCGCCCGATTCCCCGCGCCAGGGCCTGCGCCTTTCCAGGCGGGTCCCGACCATTGCCGCGGCAAGGAACAATCCGAAGATCAGGCATTGCAGAGCGCCGGAGGTCAGGACATCGGGCCACATTCCTGGAAGAGGCTTAAGCGCGGCGGCGATGGCCTGCTGGAGCTCAGCGGCGGCGGCCCTGAAAGTGAACAAGACGGCGATCGCGAAAACCGAAGCAACCAGCGCGACAGCCCCGGCTCGGCATCGCGACGGTGAGACCGGGACGTCTCGCAGCCAGGGATTGTCTTGATCGGCTGCGTACATCGAGTGTTCCCCCCGGGCCCCTGGACAGGGGAAGCAAAACACAAAATTGACGTTGGCGCACCTGCGGCACGATCCCGGGCTTAACAAACCCGAAATCGGCGCAGGTTCATCGCCGAATTATTCAGCCAGGGCGGCGAATATCTGCTCCGCCGCCTGTTCCGCCGACAAAAGTGTCGTGTCGATGCGTATCTCCGGCTGTTCCGGGGCTTCATATGGGCTGTCGATACCTGTAAAATTTTTCAGCTCGCCGGCACGGGCCTTCTTGTAGAGGCCCTTGACGTCCCGCTTCTCAGCTTCGAACAGTGGCGTGTCGATGAACACTTCGATGAACTCACCCTCGTTCAGCAACCCTCGCGCCATGGCGCGTTCGGAGCGGAACGGCGAAATGAATGAGACCAGGACAATCAGGCCCGCATCGACCATCAATCGAGACACCTCCGCCACCCGGCGGATGTTTTCGACGCGGTCTTCCTCGGTAAAGCCTAGGTCCTTGTTCAGTCCGTGACGGACATTGTCTCCGTCCAAGAGATAGGTGTGCCGCCCGGCCGCGTACAATCGCTTTTCCAACAGATTGGCGATGGTCGACTTGCCGGCTCCGGACAGTCCAGTCAGCCAGACCACGCGCGCCTTCTGCCCCTTTTGCCCGGAGCGCGCCGGTTTATCGACATCGAGCGCCTGCCAGTGGATGTTCTGGCTACGCCTCAGGGCAAAATGCAGCATGCCCGCCCCGACCGTGCGGTTCGACAGCCTATCGATCAGGATGAAGCCGCCGAGATCCTTTGTTTCGAGGTAGGGATCAAACGCGATCGCCGCGTCCAGCGTCAGGTTGCAGACGCCGATCTCGTTGAGTTCCAGCCGGGTAGCCGCCAGGTGTTCCAAGGTATTCACATTGATCTTGTATTTAGGCTCGTTGACGCGCGCCGAAACGGTACGGGCCCCAAGCTTCATCAGATAGGGCCGTCCGGGGATCATTGGTTCGTCGTCGAACCAGACCAGCGTCGTTTCGAACTGATCCGCCACACCGGGCGGCGCGTCGGCGGCCGCCAGGATGTCGCCGCGCGACACGTCGATTTCATCCTTGAGCGTCAGGGTGATCGACTGACCGGCCACCGCGCGGGGCAGGTCGCCGTCCATGGTCACGATCCGCGCGACCATGCTCTCGCGGCCCGATGGCAATACCTTCAATCGATCGCCCGGCCTGACCGATCCGGTGGCGACGAACCCCGAGAAGCCGCGGAAATCCAGATCCGGCCGATTGACCCACTGGACCGGCATGCGGAAGGGCTTTTCCCGCAGGTCGTCCTCAAGCGGCGCCTCCTCGAGCCAGCGCAACAGCGGCGGACCCTTGTACCAAGCCAGCCGCGCGCTGGGCTCGGTGATATTGTCGCCCCGCAGCGCCGACATCGGGATGGCGGTGAAGTCGCGGATGCCGATCTGGTCGGCGAAAGCGCGGTATTCGGCGACGATCTCGTTGAACCGGTCCTCCGACCAGTCGACCAAATCCATCTTGTTGATGGCCAGCACCACATGCCGGATGCCCAGCAGGTTGACCAGATAGCTATGGCGACGGCTCTGGGTCAGCACCCCCTTGCGCGCGTCGATCAGGATGACCGCGGCATCGGCGGTGGAAGCCCCGGTAACCATATTGCGGGTATATTGCTCGTGGCCGGGCGTGTCGGCGACGATGAACTTGCGCCGATCGGTCGAGAAGAATCGATAGGCCACATCAATGGTGATGCCCTGTTCGCGCTCGGCCGCCAAACCATCGACCAGCAAGGCAAAATCGATTTCGCCGCCCTGCGTGCCAATGCGCTTGGAATCCGCCTCCAGGGCGGCCATCTGGTCTTCGAAGATCATCTTCGAGTCGTAGAGCAGCCGGCCGATCAGGGTGGATTTTCCATCATCCACCGAGCCGCAGGTCAGGAAACGAAGCAGACTCTTGACCTCATGGGCCTTCAGATAGGCGTCGATGTCATCGGCGATGAGCGTGGATTGATGCGTCATCAGAAATAGCCTTCCTGCTTCTTCTTTTCCATGGACGCGGCCTGATCGTGATCAATCATCCGGCCCTGGCGCTCGGAGGTGGTGGTCAACAGCATTTCCTGGATGATGCGCGGCAAGGTGTCGGCCGTGCTTTCGACTGCGCCAGTTAGCGGATAGCAGCCCAGGGTGCGGAAGCGGACCGACCTCATCATCGGTGTCTCGCCATCGCGCAGCGGCATGCGGTCATCGTCAACCATGATCAGCGTCCCGTCGCGCTCGACCACCGGTCGTTCAGCGGAGAAATACAGCGGCACGATCGGGATGTTTTCCAAGTGGATATATTGCCAGATATCCAGCTCGGTCCAGTTGGAGATCGGGAAGACGCGGATGCTCTCGCCCTTGTTGATGCGGGTATTGTACAGACGCCAGAGTTCCGGCCGCTGATTTTTCGGGTCCCAGCGGTGTTGAGCCGAGCGAAACGAGAATATGCGCTCTTTGGCCCGGCTCTTTTCCTCGTCCCGTCGCGCGCCGCCGAATGCCGCGCCGAAACCGTATTTGTCCAGCGCCTGCTTCAGCCCTTCGGTCTTCCATATGTCGGTGTGCGTCGCCGAGCCGTGGTCGAAAGGATTGATACCGCGGGCCAGGGCGTCCGGGTTTTGATGGACCAGCAATTCGAAGCCGAGTTCCTTGGCCATCCGCTCGCGCATCTCGTACATCGCCTTGAACTTCCAGGTCGTATCGACGTGCAGCAGCGGAAACGGGGGCTTTGACGGATAGAAGGCCTTTGCCGCCAGATGCAGCATCACGGCCGAATCCTTGCCGACCGAATAAAGCATCACCGGACGCTCACATTCTGAAACCACTTCGCGCATGATCTGGATGCTCTCCGCCTCCAGCCGTTGCAGGTGCGTCAGCATCGCCCGGTCCACGCCAGTCGCCTCGCCGATTTTTGGTTGCGGCTGGGTTACGAGACTGACATTCATGATCAAACCTTACTCTTGGGGTCACGGCGGAATAGGGCGCTCTGACCGCGAAAACCAATGCTTCAATGCAATGCTTGGGGGTGGGTCAAAAAGTCAACCGATGCATCGCTCTGATAGTGAAGATGCAATCAATCCCGGCGCCGCGCAGGCGGCGGCGAGCATCGAGACGGCGGCGTCGATTTCCGCCCGGCGGGCCCGGAAGTTCGGGTCCTGGGCGACGGTCCGGGCGGGATGCATGAGCGCGGAGGCCGATCGCGGGTCTATCCGGCGCCCACTCTCGAAAACTTCGTAGTGCAGATGGGGACCAGTGGCCAATCCCGACGCTCCGACAAAGGCGACGATCTGGCCCTGGCGAACGCGCGCGCCTGGGATCATGCCCGGTCCCCAGGCCGAAAGATGTCCATAGCCTGTCTCCAGCGCGGCGGAATGTCGGATCTTAAGCCATCGCCCATAGCCACCCGACCAGCGGGCTTCCTCGATCACGCCGTCGCCCGCGGCCAGCACTGGCGCGCCCAGCGACGCGCCGAAATCGACACCTTCATGCATGCGGGTGAAACCCAGAAGCGGGTGCATCCTTAGACCGAAGGCCGATGTCAGATGGGCGCCGTCGACGGGGGTTCGCAACAGCGCCGGCGCGGCCGAGCCATCGGCGCCATCCACCCATTGTTCGTCGTGCGACCCCGCGGGCTGAAAGCGGTAGAGTCGCGCATTGCCCGCGCGCGTGGTGACGTCGGCATATAGTAGGTCGCCGGAGTCGATGGCCTGACCGTCGCCGCGGCGGTGTTGGTCGAACACCAGCCTGAACCGGTCGCCGCTTTCGATGTCCCGGGTCAGGTCCAGGCGTCGCCCGAACAGGCGCACGACCCGGGCGGCCATGTTGACGTCCACGCCGGCTTCAACGATCGACAGGTAGAGTGAACCGTGGATCGGGCCACGTGTCAGCGTCGGCGCGACAAACACCGGCAATTCAGTCCGATGCAGGCGTGGGACGCCGTCCAATCCACGGATGAGGTCCAGATGATCACCGTCCCTTGGCGTGAGGCCAAGCGAGGTGAGGCGTGGACCCGGCGCCGACCCCAGTGTGATCGTCAGGTGCAGTTCGAGGCCGGGGTGAGGGTTGACGGTGTCGAAATCGTTGGCGAGGGCATCCACGGCCAGATTGGCCTCGTCGCCACCCAGACCGCCGCGAACCAGGGCTGCGCTAAGCGATTCCCTGGGCCGCATCTGGATCGTGGTGACGAGATCCCGCCGCGGCTCTCCAGGCATGCCGGCCCGGGCTGACAAGGCCGGTGCGCCACCCGCCAGCCAGATAACGACCGCGAGCCCGGTTAGGGCGGAGTTGACGGCCATTTTTCGCACTTGCGATCCTCTCGTCACTCGCATCGGAGTCATTACTGCTAACGTTTCGATCCTACGGTGGAATTGGTTTGTTTTTGTGTCGTGGTCAGCGGTGAGAGGCTAGTCCACGGTGGTCACGAACCAATTCCGAGGCGATGTCCCTGCCCATTCTCGTTCCCGTCCTGTGCGCCATCGTCGCCGTTCCCGCCGGCGGGCTGGCCGCCGCGCTCGCCCGGCCGTACGCCGGCGCGCCATCGCCCGTGCGTCTGCCGGTGGTCATGGCCGCCACCATCCTCGCCTTCGCCTGGGCCGGACTGGTGATGCCCCCCGACTGGCGTCTGCTCGCCGGCCTGGGTCTGGGCTGGACTCTGGTCTGTCTGGCGACCATCGACCTGATCGCGTTTCGCCTGCCCGATATCTTCACCCTGCCGCTGCTGGTGTCGGGTGTGGCCACGGCCCTCGTCCTTCCCGGACGGCCGATCCTCGAACATGGCATTGGCGCCTTGGCCGGGTGGACCTTGCTCTTCGCGCTGGGATGGCTCTACCGGCGCTGGCGCGGCGTGGACGGTATCGGTCTGGGAGACGCCAAACTGCTGGCTGCCGGCGGCGCCTGGCTGGGATGGCCGGCCCTGCCGTCAGTCCTGCTCGTGGCCTGCGGGGTCAGCTTGGCCTGGATCGCCGCTGGCGTCCTTCGCGGTCGACGCGCCGGCCCGTCGACGCCCATCGCCTTCGGAGCGCCTCTCTGCCTGGCCATCTGGGTCGTCTGGCTGTACGGATCCCTGGTGATTTGAGCCCGGGCCTATTCGGCGTAACGCACCCAGAACGGGTGGGCCCTGTCTCCGGTCAGCTCGACGATCTGCATCCGGTGGGTCTGGGCCCCGTCCCGATCGCGGGCCACGACCCGAACGGTCAGGGTGCGGCCGACATAGCGGTCATCCGGTGCGATGTCCTCGGCCACGCGCTCGTTGTCGAGGCCCGTTTCATTGGCCAGCTGGTCCGCGCTGGCCAATTCCTGTCCGCTCATCGCGGCCTTGGCCAGTGGCGTGGCGTGACGGGGTTCGAAGCCGCCGTTCTCCTCAAAGAGCGTGGTCACTGCCGGCGCGATCCGATTGAATGTCGCCAAATCCATGTCCTTTAGGGCGGCGAGCTCTCCGACGGTGCGGAAAGGACCGTGACGGCCAGCCGGACCCGGCGTTACCCCAAGAATATCGTCATTCGCGGAGGGGGCCGTGGTGTCCTCGCTCTGCCAGTCACGAAATTCCAGCACCAGAGCGTCCAGCTTGTCGCGGGGCGCTCCCGCCACGGCGAACAGGGCTCGCGCCTGGCCGTCGTTCAAACCCGCCAAAGGCGCCTTACCGCGCTCGTCCTCCACCGTCACTGTCAGATCGACACCGTTGAACTCAAGCCGCCTCGCGCCTCCGTCGATCGACCAGCGCAGCCCGCGATCCTCGGCGGCCAGGCCATGGACCGCCAAGCTGAGCCCCGCGTCCGCCGCGGCGGACAGCTTCGCCTGCTGCATGCGCCCCGAGGCCAGGGCGATCCCGCCTTGGTCGGCGGCCAGAACCTGGAAGGCCAGATAGGCGAACGCGGCTACCGCCGTCACCGCCGCCACCAAGGCATAACCATTGTCGCGTCCGGCCGGTTTCACTGGTTCGCTCGGGGGCGCCGGCGATGCGGCGGCGGCGGCGGTGGCGGCGCGCCAAGGTGGATTCTCTCGCGCAGTTCCTCCGTGACGGCGCGGGCGTCCACGGGCGTTCGCACGACGCGCGGAGTCAGTAGCACCACCAGTTCGGTGCGCATCAGCCCCCCGGTGGTGTCGCCGAACAGGTGGCCGAGAATGGGAATATTGCCCAGGCCGGGGATGGAGGACCGGCCCTTGATCACCTGGTTGCTGATTAGACCGCCCAGGGCAACCGTCTCGCCGTCCTGCACCGCGACGGACGTGGCGACTTTGCGTTGCTGGATAGTGGGAGAACTGATCGAGGAACTGGTGGTTCCGAGCACGCTGCTGACCTCCTGGGCGATATCGAGGAGGACCAATCCGCCGCTGTTTACCCGCGGCGTGACCTTCAGAATGATGCCGGTGTCGCGATACTCGATCGAATTGACGATCGGCGCGCCGCTGCCGATGGTGCTGACGGCCGAACCAGTCGAAATTGGCACCTGCTGGCCTACCTGGATGGTGGCGGTGTGGTTGTTCAACACCATCAGCTTCGGCGCCGAAAGCACCGTTACATCGGTGACTTTGGACAGAGCGTTGAGCGTCGCGCTGAATCCGTTGCCTTGATAGAGGAAGGAAAGGCCGGGGAAATTCTGCAGCGGCCCAGGATTGGTCAGGGTGGTCGCCCCGGTCACCGTGTCGGTCGTGGAGGTCTTAACCCCCTGGCTCAACGCCCCGCCCAACCTCCCGGTCTGGAACGCCCATTGGATTCCGTATTGCAGGTCATGATTGAGCGTCACCTCGGTAATCGAGGCGTCGATCATCACCTGCAGCGGTGGCACATCCAGCTTGCCCAGGGCGTCGGAGATCAGGGCGTAGTCGCGCGGGGTGGAGAAAACCACGATGGCGTTGTTGGTCTCGTCGGCGGTGATGCTCGTGCCGCTGGCGCCCCCCCCGCCGGCGTTGTCACCGCCCGAAAACGTCTCCCTCTGCCCTCCCGCGTTGGCCGCGCCCCGGACGTTGATCGCATTGCGACCCGGTAAGCCGCCGATCAATCCGTTGGGGAGACTGGCCGGCTGGGTCGAGGGCGAGGGGCCGGAACGGTCGTTCAGGCTGGTTGGGTCGGTGTCGGTCTGGGCGCCGCCGGACCCGCCATTGCCGAACGCCGCGTTCAGCACCTTGGCCAGGTCCGAGGCCCGTCCGTTTTGGACGTGGTAGACGAACACCCGCTTTTCGGCCCCCTCACCCTCGCGGTCCAGAACCTCAACGAAACGCCGGGTGTCATCCAGATATTGTGGCTGGGCGGTGATCGCCAGAATGCCATTCAGCCGGTCCATGGCGATCAGCCGAACCAGGCCGGCTGACTGGGAACCCGGCGCGTTCAGCAATTTCTCCAGCTCCGGAGCGATCAGTCGCGCGTCGGTCCGCTGGGGAACGAACAGGGCGAAGGACATGCCCTTCAGCCAGTCCACGTCGAACTGGGCCACCAGCTCGCGCAGCGCCTTGCGCTGGGTGCTGTTGCCCGACACGACCAGGATATTGTGAGTGGGGTCGGACACCGAAATGGCGTTGGGCACCAGAGGGTCGAGCAGCTTGCGCATCTCCTCGGCGTTGACGAACTTCAGGAGCACCGTCTCGTTGCCGAATCCCGGGTCCGCCGGCCCGACCACCGAGGCCTCGCCCCGCGCGGTCGATGACGGTTCGATGGCATAGGCGCCGCCCCGATTGATCAGCACCAGCCCGGCTCGCGTCAGGCCAGTCTCGAAAAACGCCAGCACTTCGGCGCGGTGGATTGGCCGCGGAGTCTGAACCGTCACCGCGGCGTGCAGGCCCGGGTCGATCGTATAGGGTGTGTTCAGCGTGTCGCCGAGCACGGCCTTGGCCACCGCCTGCACGTCCACGCCCGGGAAATTCAGATTGATATCGCCGCCCGGCAGTGTGGTGATGGGGGTGGGCGGCGCCGGGGGATTGGCCGGCGAACCCCGCAGGATCGTGGTTCTGACCTCCCGGCTCTCCAAGGGGTTTGGCGGCGGGTTCGCGGCCTGGCCTTTTGCGATCGGCGCGATGGACAGGCACGCGATCAGGACGGCTACGATCGTGGCCGGTTTCGCGGGGCGTTTCATTGGTCGGCCGCCGGGTCGGCCGCGGTCGCCGCGCCGCTCGCCGCCTGGATTGTCGACTCGGCGGGAGCGCCGATCATCAGCGCGTGGCGCGCGCCATTGCGTTCGAAGATCAGTCTGGTCCGGTCGGCCGCCACCAGTCGCCAACCATCCATCTCATCACCGCGCCGCACCGTCTTGACCGCGCCACCGGGAGCCGACACCACGCCGGTGGCGACGCTCCGGCCCGTGACGACGCCCAGGGCGGCGTAGTTGGCCAGGGTCCCGCTGCCCGTATCCGAGGGGCCGCCGGACGCCCCGGGGTGACGGTCGGGCGTGAAGATCGGTGAAGCGAGGATGGCGGCATACTCCGGAACAGGGGGAACGACGACGGGGCGTTGACGCCGAGCGGCCAGACCGGCCGACGGCCCTGGCAGATCGCCGCCGGGCAAAACCAGTTGCAGGCCGGCGATCACCACCAGCGCCGCACAGGCCAGTAATGGCGCGAGGATATTGTCACGGTCGTCCCCGCGTGGGGCGCCAGGCGGCCGAGAGCTCAAGGCGGACATCGACGGGAGCGAGCCGTCCCGCCGCGAGCGAGCGATCCGCCGAGACCGAAAGATAGTCGACAACGACATAGGCGTCCTCGGTTTCGAGACGTCGAACCGTCTCATACAATTGCGTCAGCGTCAGGGTGGCGTCCATCCTGACCTTGAGAGCGCCGGCTGGAGCATCAGCCCGCAGATCCTGGATCCCGGTGACCGCGAAACCCCCATCGGTGGCCAGGTGCTGCAACCGCTCCTTCAGCGCCTCGACGGCCAGGGGCTCGCTGGCAGCGGCGACGGCGAACCTGGGCGCGGTCTTGCGCTGGGCCTCGGCCACCGACCGCAGGGCGGGAAGCGAGCCGATCAGCTTTTCGTTTCGCCAGTAGGTCTGCGCCAGCTCCTGTCGTTGCCGCGCCCGGTCGACGAACCCGCCCACCAGAGGGCCGATCACCACCAGCCACGTTAGGCCGATCGCCAGGACCAATAGGCCCAGGGCGACCAGACGCCGTTCACGAGGGGTCAGCGACCTCATGGGCGCGAACCCGCCGGAGGCTCCGGCCGGGCGTCGGCGGTAATATCGAACGGGCGCGTCGATGTGGGCCCCGTCGCGGGCTCGGCGGTCAGGGCTCTGGGATTGGTGAAGGCGCCTGATCCTCGGATTGCCGCCGCCATGTCGATATCCTGGCGTCTGAAGCCGACGATGCGCAAGCTCTGGCCATTCCACTCAAGGTGCTGAACCCATGCGCCGGCGGGTATAGCCTGGGTCAGTGCGTTCAGCATGTGTAGCGGGTCGCCGCGTCTTCCCCTGGCCAACAGGCCACGCCGCGCGGCGTCCTCAGCTTCGACGCGCCGGCGCAACCGTTGCACCGCGTCAACAACCGGCTGTTGGCCGTCCACCGCTTGGCTTTGACGGTCGACGGCGATCATGTCGCGGCCCACGAGGACTCCGAGGTTGAGCACAATCAACGCCACCGCCGCGATCCAGGCATAGAGTCGCGTCCCACCGCTACGCGCCTCGCCCAGCGCCGCCACGGTCTGGGGCAGGAAATCGAAATGCGCGACACCTTCCCTGTCCGACCGCGTTCCCAGGGCCGCCGGGGCGAAGCCGTCCTGGCGGGCGAGCACCAGTAGGCGCTCCGCTTCGGTGCGTGGCAGAATCCCCAGTCGTACTTTCTGTTTCCCGTCTTCCCCGTCCCGATCAATGATCTCCAGGTCGAAGTGAATCAGATTCGGCGCCAGAGGTGAGAGACGGTCGATATCGAGGGTCAGCATGCGCCGGACGTCCGCCGCCGGCATCCTCGGGATGGTCAGGTCCCGCTCCAGAACCGCGCCCCGCGGCGCGAGCAATCCGATCTTGACGTCTCGGGGCGGAGGGCTTGCCTCATGGGCGCGGCCGTCCTTCCAAGTTCGCCAGCCGCCCTGATCCTTGGGTTCAATCCAGGTTCGTGGTCGCGACGAGAGTCGCTCGCGCCAAGTGGCGGGTAGCATCGTGCTCAGTTCGTCGACCCACCATGCCAGTCCCTGCCGCGCCAGGGCGGACAGCGAGGCGATGTCCATATCGGTGTTGAGCAGTTCCTGAAGGGTCACTGTCGGCCCTTGCAGCGATGGGTGATAATATTGAGCAGGCAAGCGGAATCGATCGTGGCCTGGGGTCGGACGATCAGGTCGGGCCAAAGGCGCGGATCGCCAGGTTCGAACGCCAGCCGGACGCGGACTAGTTCGGGCAGCACTGGATTGTCATGCCAGACCGGCCTCCAGCGCCTGGTGTTGTCAGGTTGGGCCGGGCCGAAATAAGCTAGGTCGATTTGCCTTACGCCGCGCAGGAGAACCTCGCGGGTGACGACCGCGTGCTTCGGCGGGTCGGGGTCGCTGGTCGACACCAGTGACAGCTCGCCCGCCGTGTCGAGCGACAGAATATAGCGCCTCAACGGCGCCGGCCGTCCCGTCGCCGGCGGATTGGCTAGAAACGTCAAGGTCTGGTCGGCTCCCTGGAACTCGATATACGGCGGATTTTCGTCATACAAAGTTTGGGGGAAGGCTTGTTCAAGGCGTCCGCGCAGGGAAATCTGCGCGGCGTCCAGGGTCTCCCCGCGGGCCTCGCGCGTGTCGATCCGCTCCCAGACCCGCCGGCCCGTCGTCACGCCCGCCATCAGCATAAGGCCGATCATGCCGACGACGACCAGACTGGCCAGCGCCTCCACCAGGGCGAAGCCCCGGCTGGACGACCTGAAAGCACGCTGGGTCATCCCTCCACGGGACCAAGGCGCAGGGAATCCAGGTGGGCCAAATCCGCCCCGCCCCCGCGGCGCTGGACCGACACGGCCACCTTCCAGAGTGCGCCCGCCGCGCTGTCGTCGACCCCGTCGGCGTATGGAGAGACCTCCACGCGCCATAGCATGTCGCCCATCAGTCCGGCGGTCTGGCCGGACCTCAGCGGAATCTCCGATCCGACCGCCGCCAGTTCCGACTGGGCGATCAGCAGTGCCATGCGGCGCGACTCGACCGCCTGGTCGCGATTGGCGCCGTCGGCAATGACTTGGAACGTCGCGCCCAGGGCCATGGCGACGATCGCCGCGGCGATGATGGATTCGACGAACACCGACCCTGCGTCCGAACCCGCGCGACTTTGGACAGCGCCGTTCATCCTGGACCGATCGCCACGTCGCCGCCGGGGGCGCCGATCAGAACCGCGATCGTGCGTCGGCCGGCGCTGATCCAAACGGCGCCCCCCGACGACGAGCCGTCGCCATGAAACAGGATTCGGCCGCCCGGTCCGGACGGCGTCGTCAGGCTAACGCCGTCCGGCGTCTGGACCAGACCGCCGTTCGAGGCCCTATAAGCGCGGCCGTCGGGGGCGATGGCGAATACGACCGGCGTGTCCCGGCGCAACGCCTCGGCCCGCGCCTGGCGCAGCCGCGCCGCGACCACTGAGACGGTCTGACGCTGGGCCAGAGTGAGAAGACCTTGCTGCATCCGCGGAAAGCCGATCAGGGCGACCATGGTGGTTATCGCCACCACGACCAAAGCCTCGATCAGGGTCGTTCCGGCCTGGGACGCGAATGGCGGCGCGCTTTGGCCCGCAGCGTCACCAGTTTCCGACATCGGCCGCCTCGCCGGTCCCGCCCTCGGCCTTGTCGGAGCCCAGACTATAGACGTCAATCTCTCCGTGTTTGCCGGGGATCCTATAGACATACGGAGTTCCCCACGGGTCGTTCAGGGCCGCCGACTTTTGAAGATAAGGCCCGTTCCAGCCGGGAGCCGTGGAAGGCGCGGTGACCAAGGCGCCCAGGCTCTCTTCCTGGGTCGGAAAGCGCCCGACATCCAGGCGGAACAGCTGCAGGGCCGCGTCAACGTTCTGAATCTGCACCTTGGCGGTCTGGCTCCGCGAAGTGCCGAGGTATTTCAGCACCTGCGGCGCGATGATCGCCGCCAGCAGACCCATGATCGCCAGCACCACCAGCATTTCCAGCAGGGTGAATCCCTCGTCGCCCCGGCGTCGTCGCGGGCGCTTGCCGAGATGTTCCGGCGCTGTCGTCGAGATCGGGGCGGGGTGGGTCATGGAGAAAGCGCCAGATCGTTGAAGCCAAGTATCGCCGACATGATGGACGCGATCACCGTGGCGACGACGGCGCCCATGACAACCGTGATCGCCGGGGTCAGTATGCCGATCATTCGCTGGATCGTCGAGCGCACCGTGCGGTCCAGCACGTCGGCCAGGCGCCCAAGCATCAGGCCAAGCCGCGCGGTCTCCTCGCCGGTGCGCAGGAAACTCAGCGCCATCGGCGGAAACACCCCGCTGGCGGCCAGGGGGCCGGACAGCCCGCCGCCCTCCTTCAGGCCGGCCACGACCTTGGCTATGGCGCCGGACATATGGCTGTTGGACACCGACCGCTGGGCTATGCCGAGCGCCGTCGGGAGGGGCACGCCGCCCTCGACCAGGCTGCCGAGCGCGCGGGAAAAGGCGGCGGTCTCGGCGTTGGTGATCAGCGGACCCAGCTGCGGCACGCCCAGGATCACGCGGTCGAACACCAGGCGCGCGGCCGGCCGCGCCAGCCACTGGCGCACGGCGAAACCCAAAGCGATCAACACGCCCAGGCCGATCAGCCCATAGGACCGCACCCCCTCGCTGGCGCCCATCACCATGCGGGTCGCGAACGGCAGCTTGGCGTGGTTGCCCTCGAACAGAACCTCGAACTGCGGCACCACCACCAGCAACATCATCAGGATCACGCTCGACGCCACCACCATCAGCATCGCCGGATAGACCAGAGACGACACCACGGTCTGGCGCAGGGCTTCGGCCCGGTCCAGGCTTTCGGCCAGGCGGGCCAGGGCCGCGCCCAAGCGTCCGTCCGCCTCTCCCGCCTCGCACATGGCCGAGGCCATCGGGGGAAACAGGCCCTTGGATTCGATCATCGCCCGCGACAGGGTCGCGCCTTCCTTGACCCGGGCGTGAATCTTGCCGAACGCGGCCTTGACGCCGGGATTGAGGATATTGTCGACGCAAACGGCTAGCGCCCGGTCGAGGGCCAGGCCGGCCTCCAAAAGCACCGACAACTCGCCCATGGCGTTGACCACCGCCTGGCGGGTCTGGCTGTTCGCCCGGATCGCGGCTTCAGGCTTCATCGCGCCCGTGGCGGCCACTGTCTCGATGGGCAGCAGCCCCAGGCGCCGCAGCTGGGCGATCACCTCTTCGCGGCTGTCGCCCTCCAGCGCGCCGGTGCGGACCGCGCCCGAGGGCGTGGCGGCGCGGTAGCGGAACGTCGCCATGCTCAGCCTTCCCGGGTCACGCGCAGGACCTCCTCGAGGGTGGTCAGGCCGGCGCGGGCCTTGACGATGCCGTCCTCGAGCATGGTGCGCAGACCGGCGGCGGCCTGGATCTCCCGCGCCTCTGCCCGCGCCAGGACCAGCCGCTCGGTCTCGGCGTCGGTGACCAGCAACTCCAGAAGCGCGATCCGGCCGCGAAAGCCGGCTCCGCCGCAACGCGCGCAACCTACCGGCCGCCACAGTTGTTCAAGCCCGGCTGGATTGACGCCCAGGGCCTCGAAAGTTTCCGGCGTTGGTGTGAAGGTCTCCCGGCAATGCGGGCACAGCCGCCGCACCAGCCGCTGGGCGAGGACAGCGTTCAGGGTCGAGGTGATCAGAAACGGCTCGACGCCCATGTCCAGCAGACGGGTCACGGCGGCCGCTGCGCCGTTGGTGTGCAGGGTCGAAAGAATGGTGTGCCCGGTCAGGGCGGCTTGCACCGCCACCTGCGCGGTCTCCAGGTCGCGGATTTCGCCGACCATCATCACGTCTGGGTCCTGGCGCAGGAACGAGCGCAGGGCGGCGGCGAAGGTCAAGCCGATCTGCGGGCTGACCTGGGTCTGGTTGATCCCCGCCAGCCGATATTCGATCGGATCCTCGATGGTCAGGATCTTGCGATCGACGGTGTTGATCGCCGCCAGCGACGCATAGAGAGTGGTGGTCTTGCCGCTGCCGGTGGGGCCGGTCACCAGCACGATGCCGTGCGGCTGGCGCAACACCCTGAGGAAACGGGCCAGGGTGTCGTCGTCGAACCCCAGGGACTCGAAATCCAGCGGCAGGTTCGAGCGGTCGAGAATCCGCATCACCACGCTCTCGCCGTGGATGGTCGGCGCGGTGGCCACCCGCAGATCGATCTCGTGACCGCGCACCGCCAGGCGCAGGCGGCCGTCCTGGGGCAGGCGCCGCTCGGCGATGTTCAGGCCGGCCATCACCTTGATCCGCGAGACGAAGGCGGCCTTCAGGTGCGGGGGCAGGGGGTCCTCGTCCCGCAGCGCGCCGTCGATGCGCAACCGAATTTTCAGGGCGTCCTCAGTGGGCTCGATATGAATGTCGGAGGCTTGGGATTCCACCGCCCGGCCGATCAGCGCGTTGACCGCCCGCACCACTGGCGCATCGCTGGACAGGTCCTTCAGGCGCTCCACGTCCGCCTCGTCGGCGCCGCCGGCCTCGCCTGGCCCGGCCGCCGCTTCAGGATACAGTCGGTCCAGGGCGACTTCCATGTCCCCCGACTTGGCCACCAGCGGCACGATGGCTCGTCCCAGAGCGAACCCCAGCGCGTGGCGCGCGTCGGCGGCTAGAGGGTTTACGAACGCCACCTCGACGGCGTGTGCCGTCTCGCGCAGCGGAATCGCCCGGGCGTCGCGCAGGAATCGCGGCGAAAGCCGGTCGGCGGCCAGGGGTTCGGCGGGAAAGTCGGCCGGCGTGGCGATCCGCAGGCCGGCGGCCTCGGCGATGGCGGCCGCGAGGGCCTGTTCGGAGACCAACCCCAGCCGGGTCAGAACCGTATCGAGCGGTTCACCGGTCTCACTCTGCACTAGGCGCGCCCGCGCCACGGTCTCCGCCGGCGCCAGGCCCCGCTCCAGCACCAGCCGATCCAGCGTGAAACCGGAGTCCGGGGCGACGACGGGGCTTAGGGGCGGGCTTTGGACGCCATCAGCCAAGGGGTAAGGCGCTCCGGATCCCTGGACGGTGGACGAAAGTGGTCATCGGTTCCTTGCTCATGCCCCGAACTTCTCCTACGCCCGATCCTTGTCAATCCCGTGACCGTCCCGGCGCTCCGCGACGGTGATTTAAGC
>JAYVYH010000077.1:0-15203 GCA_043784385.1 Caulobacteraceae bacterium
AAGACGCGTTCGAACTACATCGCGGCGCCTATAGCAGCTTTGTTACGCAAAACATGCCGGCGCGTTACATTCGCTTCCCGATTCGGGTTTGCGCTCGAAACATCGGCACGCGCAAATCGGCGACAAGACCTCCGCGACGTGCGAAGCCGGGGGTAAGGGGGCGACCACTGTGATCCGGCGATTTCGACTGTTCGGCCTGGGCTGGGTCCTGGTCCTCCTGGGCGGCCTTCTGGCCCATCTGATCCAGACCAGCGGCGGCGTGACCGTTTCCGATGTTCGCTGGACCGGCCGGGCGGGCGAACCCATGGCCGCCCTGCTCTACGCGCCGGCCACCGCGACGCCTCTGGCGCGTGCGCCCGCCGTTCTGGTCAGCCACGGCTATATCAACACCCGGGAGATGCAGAGCCCGTTCGCCATCGAACTGGCCCGGCGCGGCTTCGTCGTTCTGGCCATGGACATGGCCGGCCATGGCTACAGCGGCGGCGCGGTCGGCGACCATGACGGCGGTGGACCGGCCGCCCTCGCCTATCTGCGCGCCCTGCCGTTCGTTGACCCTGCCAATATCGGGCTGGAAGGCCACAGCATGGGCGGCGTGCCGATGATCGGCGCCGCGCTGGCCCAGCCGGACGGCTATCGATCGATGGTGCTGGAGGGCTCCACGCCCCCCGATCTCGGGCAGCTCGGCGCGGGATCGCCGACCTTTCCGCGCAACCTGGAAATCGTGTTCGGAAAGTACGACGAGTTCGCGCCGCTGATGTGGCGCGAACCCGAAGGCTCGGGAATCGGCGCGTCGGCCAAGATCAAGGCCCTGTTCGGCGCCGCAGGTCCTGTCGCCGCGGGAGTCCGTCACGGATCGATCGCGGCCAATACGGCCCGCCTGATGATCAATCCACCAGTCACTCATCCGATCGAGCACTTCAGCGCCGCAGGTGTCGGCGCGGCGGTGGACTGGTTCCAGCGCACCCTGACCGGCGAAGCCAACCCAAAGCCCGCCGGCGACCAGATCTGGCTCTGGAAGGAGATCGGCACCCTGATCGCTTTGGTCGGGTTCGTGGCCGTGGTTCTTGGCGCTTTTGAAGCGCTGCTGCCGGCGCCGGTGTTCGCCAGGCTTGGCGAGCCGGCCGCCGGCCCCTCCCCGCCGCCGCGTGGCCGCCTCGGCTGGTGGCTGGCTTTCGTCTTGACCGCCGCGATCCCCGCCGTCAGCTTCTATCCGCTGATGGGCCTGGGCTTCGCCTTCCTGCCATCGAAACTGTTTCCGCAATGGGTGACCAACCAGCTGTTGGTCTGGGCGCTGGCCAACGCGGCGATCAGCGGCGTCCTGCTGCTGATCGGCGGCCGGCGAAAGGTGGCGTTCCGAGACCCGTGGCCGATCTCCATCCTGATGGCCATCCTCGCCGCCGCCGCCGGCTATGCCGCCCTGACCGTGGCCGACACGCTGTTCAAGGTGGATTTCCGGTTCTGGGTGGTGGGACTGAAACTGCTGGACGCGCGCCACGCGCTGTATTTCCTGGCCTATCTGCCGTTGTTCACCGCCGCCTTCCTGGTGATGATGCGGGCGCTGCACGCCAATCTGGCCACCGGCGATCAGGGGGCCGCCCGGGAATACCTGACCGCCGCCCTGGCCATGTCGCTGGGCTTCGTGGTGCTGCTGGCGATCCAGTATGCGTGGATGTTCGCCACCGGCCGGCTGCTCAGTCCCCCCGAGGCGTTGAACACCATCATCGCCATCCAGTTCGTCCCGGTTCTGGCGACCGTTGGCCTGATCGGCGCCTTCACCTATCGGCGGACCGGCGGTTATATCGCCGGCGCGGTGCTCTGCGGCATCCTGGTGACCTGGTATGTGGTGGCGGGCACGGCCACCCATTGGCGCCCGGGCTGGAGCATCCCGCACAACGCCGGCCTGTATCCGGCGAGGCCGGTGGCGGGCGCGGCCAAGACCCCCTAGACATCGCGCGATGGAACCGATCGCCGATGGCCTGAGCCCGCCCGCGCGAACTTGGGCGGTGGCTTCGATCGCCCTGGCCATCGGCATGACGGTGCTGGACAGTTCGATCGCCAATGTGGCCCTGCCCGTGATCGCGCGGGATCTCGGCGCGCAGCCGGCGGAATCGATCTGGATCGTCAACGCCTATCAGCTGGCCATCGTGGTTTCGCTGCTGCCCCTGGCCTCGCTGGGGGAGATCATCGGTTTTCGGCGGATCTACGTGGCTGGCCTGACCCTGTTCACTATCGCCTCCCTGGCCTGCGCCCTGTCGCTCAACCTGGGCCTGCTGACCGCCACCCGGGCGCTGCAGGGCTTTGGGGCCGCGGGGGTGATGAGCATGAACGGCGGCCTGCTGCGACTGATCTGGCCCAACCACCTGCTGGGGCGCGGTATCGGCTTGAACGCCATGGTGGTTTCCCTGGCCGCGGCCACCGGGCCGACGGTCGCGGCGGCGATCCTGGCGCTGGGGCCCTGGCCGTGGCTGTTCGCGGTCAACATTCCCGTCGGCTTGGCCGCCCTGGCCCTGGCGGCCCGGGCCCTGCCCGCCAATCCGCTGTCGAGCCGGCCGTTCGACGCCATCAGCGCGCTGCTCAACGGCCTGACGTTCGGCCTGGTGATCACCGGCATCGACGTGATGACGCGCACGGCCACCAAGCTGTCGGGCGCGGTGGAGCTGGGCCTGGGCCTGCTGTTCGGGACCATCCTGGCGCGGCGCGAGTGGCACCGCCCCCGCCCGCTGGTGCCATTCGACCTGCTGCGTATCAGGCTGTTCGCGCTGTCGATCGCCACCTCGATCGCCGCCTTCGCCGCCCAGACCCTGGCGATCGTTTCCCTGCCCTTCCATTTCGAACTGACGCTGCATCGCTCGCAGGTCGCCACCGGCCTGCTGCTGACGCCATGGCCGGCGGCGGTGGCGGTGATGGCGCCGCTGGCGGGCTGGCTGTCGGACAAGGTGGCGGCCGGGCTGCTGTGCGCCATCGGATTGGCGGCGATGGCGGTAGGCCTGGCCGCCCTGGCCGTGACGCCGCCGACCGCGAGCGACCTCGACATCGTCTGGCGCATGGCGCTGTGCGGCGTCGGCTTTGGGCTGTTCCAGGCGCCCAACAACCGGATGATGCTGACCGCCGCGCCCCGCGAGCGGGCCGGCGCCGCCGGCGGCATGCTGGGAACCGCCCGCCTGACGGGCCAGACTCTGGGCGCGGTGCTGACGGCGACCCTGTTCCAACTGTTCCAGACCAGGGGCGAGACCCTGGCGCTCGAGGCGGCGGCGGGTTTCGCGCTGGTGTCGGCGGGGGTGAGTTTGTTGAGGCGGGGTGAGAATGGCGGCGGCGGGGTCAAGGCGGTGTCGGAGGGCTAGCCTTGGGCCGGGTGAGGTAGTTTGCAGCGTGGCAGGTTTTTGGCGGCTCACTGGCAGGCTTTTGGCAGGTCGGCGGCAGGCTGTGGTAGGGGAATGGCAGTCTGCCATTTTTATAAGTTATTATTTTTCAGTATTTACAGAGGTCGGCTTGGGGCGTTTTGGCAGGTGATAAGATCTGTAAGGCCGGCGGACCGGGAACACGAAGCCGCTGAAGAGATTTTCGGTGTTGTATTATGCAATATTTGCCGAAAATGTTAAGGCCGGGAGCCCGGGAGCGCCTCGGCTATCGATAGACCTCACGACGATGGCCTATTTCCACCACCAGAACCCGCAGCACCTAATCCTGGACATCGCAGATGATCCGGTAGTCACCGACCCGATACCGCCAGAAGCTTCCCAGCGAGGGCCCGGTCAGGGCCTTGCCGGAGGCCCTCGGGTCGTCGTCTGCGGCGGCGGCGGCAACGCGCTCGCGCCTGGTTCGCCGGGGCCGGCCGAAGCTGGAGAAGCCAAAGCGCCAGATCACCCTGCGCCTCGACGCCGAGGCCGTGGGGCCCTGCGCGCCACCGGCCCCGGCTGGCAGACCCGCGCCAACGCCGCCCTAGCGGCGTGGCTGAAACCGCTCGCTCATGAATCCTGAATCTTCACCCCTCGATCTGGTCCTGGAACATCTGAAGCGGTTCCAGAACTCTCAGGATCGGATCGAGCGTAAGCTCGACGAACTGATCGGGCGCGTCGCTAATCTGGAGGGCAGCCTAGCCTCTGTCATCCAACATTTGGGCAATTTAGCCGCTGCGGGCGCTCAGCAACAGCTCTCGGCCGATCATGCAAATCAAAGACTGGACCGCAACGAACGACGTCTGGAACTTCAGGTCTGACAGCTCAGACGTAGAGAGACGAAGCTCCGTTCCCCTTAAAGCCGATCCAGCCCGTAGGCCGCGTGCAGCGCCCGCACCGCCAGTTCGGTATAGGCGGCGTCGATCAGCACGCTGATCTTGATCTCGGAGGTGGAGATCACCTGGATGTTGACGCCCTTGTCGGCCAGGGCGCCGAACATGGTCTTGGCGACGCCGGCGTGGCTGCGCATGCCGACGCCGATCACCGAGACCTTGGCGACGTCCTCATCCACCGCCACCTCGGCGAAGCCAATTTCGGCCTGGGCGGCGCGGACCAGTTCGACCGCGCGGGCGGCGTCGCGCTTGCCGACCGTGAACTCCATGTTGGCGGCGCCCTCGCTGCGGGCGTGGCTCTGGACGATCATGTCGACATTGACGTTGGCGTCGGCTAGGCGGCCGAAGATCTCCCGCGATACGCCGGGATGATCGGGCAGGCCGTAGAGACTGATCTTGGCCTCGTCGCGGCTGAAGGCGACGCCACTGACGATACGTTTTTCCACGATTTCCTCCTCGTCGCACACGATGGTGCCCTGACCATCGGTTTCTCCGGGTTCGGCGAAGCTGGACAGCACCCTTAGCGGCACATTGTGCGCCATGGCCATCTCCACCGAACGGGTATGCAGCACCTTGGCGCCGAGCGACGCCATCTCCAGCATCTCCTCATAGCTGATCCGCGCCAGGCGGCGGGCCTTGGATTCGATGCGCGGGTCGGTGGTGTAAACGCCATCGACGTCGGTATAGATGTCGCAACAGGCCGCGCCGACCACGGCGGCGATCGCCACGGCGGTGGTGTCCGACCCACCACGGCCCAATGTCGAAAGCCGTCCGTCGCGGGTGACGCCCTGGAACCCGGCGATCACCGCCACCTCGCCAGCGTCCATGGCGGCGACCAGTTTCTCCGACGGGATCTCGTCGATGCGCGCCCGACCATGGGCGTGGTCGGTGTAGATCGGGATCTGCCACCCCATCCACGAACGCGCCGGCACGCCCATGTTGCGCAGGACCATGGCCAGCAGGCCAGCCGTGACCTGCTCGCCCGAGGCGACCACGGCGTCGTATTCGTCATCGGACATCGGCAGATTGCCATGCGCGGCGCCGGCGCCGTCGGTCCAGGCGACCAGTTCGTTGGTCTTGCCGGCCATGGCCGACACCACCACGGCCACCGGCCGGCGGCCGGCTTCGGCGGCGACGATGCGCGCCACGCGGCGAATGCGCTCCAGGTCGGCCACCGACGTGCCGCCAAACTTCATCACCAGACGAGACAAGCCGCGCTCCCTCCGAAGGGCGCGCTTCTAGCGAAGCCGGGGTCGGTGGGCAATGGATCGACCCGATCGATCACGATCGATCGGTTCTTGGATTGACCGGGACCCGGAGGTGGTTCAGCACGGCGGCATGTCGATTGATGTCACCTGGCGCTCCAGTATCGATCCGGCCGACGTGGCCCGGTTCTCGGCCATCGCCGCCGAATGGTGGGATCCGAAGGGCAAGTTCGGGCCGCTGCACCGGTTCAATCCGGTCAGGCTGGCGTTCATCCGCGAACGAGCGCTGGCGCATTTCGACCGCGACGGACGGGCACGGGCGCCGTTCGGGAGCCTCCGGTTGTTGGATATCGGCTGTGGCGGCGGACTGCTGTGCGAGCCGATGGCGCGGCTGGGGTTCGCGGTCACCGGGGTCGATGCCTCGGATCGCAACGTCGCCGTCGCCCGGACGCATGCCGATGAGATGGGCCTGGAGGTGGACTACCGGGCCGGCACGGCGGAGGCGCTGCTGGCGGGCGGCGAACCGGGGTTCGACGTGATCCTGAATATGGAGGTAATCGAGCACGTGGCCGATCCGGGCGCGTTCCTGCGTGATTGCGCGCGGCTGCTGAAACCGGGCGGGCTGATGATCCTGGCCACGCTCAATCGCACGCTGGCTTCGCTGGCGCTGGCCAAGGTGGGGGCGGAATATGTGCTGGGCTGGCTGCCGCGCGGCACGCACAACTGGCGCAAATTCCTCAAGCCCGAGGAAATCAGGGGGTTTGTCAGCAGGGAAGACCTGCGGGTTCACGGCCCGTTCGGCGTGGTGTTCGAGCCGCTGTCCGGCCGCTGGTCACTGGGGAGTGACACGCGGGTGAATTATCTGATGACGATCACCAGACCCTAATTGACCTCGGTCTTCTTTGGCGGTTCTGGCGGCAGGGGGGCGATGGGGACGCCGTCGGCGACCAGCGCCTTGACTTCGGCGGGGGAGGCCTCGCCATAGATGCCGCGTTCCTCGGCCTTGCCCTGGTGGATGGCGCGGGCTTCGGTGGCGAACTTATCGCCGACATAGTCAAAATTGCTTTCCACATGGGCCCGCACGCGGCTCATCGCCTCGGCCATCATGGTGCGAATCACGGCCGGATTGTCGGCAACGTCGCGCTTTTTGGCGCCCGATAGGGCTGGGGCCATGATCTGTTTGCGGACCTCGCGGGTGTCGCAGACCGGACAGCTCAGCAGTCCGCGACCGGCCTGGTCATCATAGTCGCTGGAGGCGCTGAACCAGCCCTCGAATTCATGGCCGCCCCCACAGGCCAGGGCATAGCGGATCATGGGCCGGTGAACGCGCGGGCGTTTTGCAGCGCGGGTATGGCCGACCTGGCCTTGGCCACGGCGGCGAGATCGAGGTCGGCCAGCACCACGCCCGGTTCGTCGTGGTCGGCCTTGGCCAGAATGTCTCCCCACGGCCCGATGGCCACCGAGTGTCCCCAGGTGGACCGGCCATCCTCATGAGTCCCGCCCTGAGCGGCGGCGAGCACGAACGAGCCGGTCTCGATCGCCCTGGCGCGTAGAAGGGTCTCCCAGTGCGCCTCGCCGGTCGGGCGGGTGAAGGCCGCCGGCACGGTCAGCACCTGGGCGCCGGCCCGGGCCAAAGCCGCGTGCAGGGTCGGGAAGCGCATGTCGTAGCAGATCGTCAGACCCAGGAGCGCCCCGGCCGCCGGTGCCGTCACGGCAGTGTCGCCGGCTTCATAGGCATTGGATTCCCTGTAACGCTCGCCTGTCGGCAGATCGACGTCGAACATGTGAATCTTGTCGTAGGTGGCCGCGACGGCGCCGTCCGGGCGGGCCAGGATCGAGCGGTTGGCGGCCTTGCCGTCAGGCCGCCTGACCAGGGCTGAGCCTATCAGCAGCCAGATCGACAGCTCCGCCGCGAGGGCGCGAAAGCCCTGCACGGCCGGATCGTCTTCGAGCGCGGTCAGGGCCGCGAACAGCTGCTTGCGATCGCGCTGCAGAATGTTGCTACACTCGGGCGTGATAACCAGCGTCGCGCCCTCGGCCGCGGCCTTGCGAATCAGCGGCGCGGTGTGGGCCAGCGCCGCCGACTGGGTCGCCGGGGTGCGGGTCTGGATAAGACCGACTTTCAACATCAGGCGCTCAGCATGGCGTCGAACTTGCCGGCTCGCTCAAGCGCCATCAGCTCGTCACAACCGCCGATGTGCGCGCCGCCCACAAAGATCTGAGGAAAGGTGCTGCGGCCGGAGGAACGCACGATCATCTCCTGACGCTTGGCCGCATCGAACCCGGCTTCGATCTCGGTGAATTCCAGGCCTTTCTGGCGAAGGAGCCCGATGGCCCTGGAGCAGAAGCCACAGAATGGTCGCGTGTAGATTTCAATGGGCGGCATGGTGGTTCCAACAGATCATCACGTGGACTCTGCCTCGGTCATATGGTCGCTCGCGTCAATTGTTTAACCCGCGCGATCACCGCCACGTCGACGCGCGCCGCGCCGGCCGCCTTCAGGGCCAGGGCGCAGCCCTCCAGGGTGGCGCCGGTGGTCAGCACATCGTCGATCAGCAGAAACCGTCGCCCGCGCACGCGCTGGTGCCAGGCCGAGGCGACCTCGAAAGCGCCGTCCACGTTCAGCCGCCGGCCCTTTCCGGCCATTCCGGCCTGGGACGCGGTTGCGCGCCGTCGGATCAGGGCGTCGGGAAAGTAGGCGACACCAGCCCCACGCGCGAGCGGCCGGGCGATCTCGGCGGCCTGATTGTAGCGGCGCCCCAGAAGCCGCCAGCGGTGAAGCGGTACCGGCGCGACGGCGTCGACATCGGCCAGCAGATCCGCGGCGGCTCGGGCGATCCAGCGGGTGAACAGGCCGCAGAGGTCGGTACGGTCGGCGTGTTTGAGTTTCAGGATCAGGTCCCGCGAATGGTCGTCATACAGGCAGGCCGCCCGGGCGCCGTCGAAGGCCGGAGGCCGTTCCACACAAACGCCGCACCGGGCGCCGGGGCCAAGGTCATAGGTAAGCGGAGCGCCGCAGCCGTCGCAAAACGGCGCGTCGATGAAGGCGATGCGCGACCAAGCGCTTGGTGTCAGGCCACGCCACTGCACAGCGTGCGCGCCGGCCGCCTGTTCATCGAGCGCCCTGGGCGGTAAGAACAGATCGAGCGCGCCAAGGCTCGCCCGCCGAACAGTCAAAGGCAGTCGCAAATCCACAGGCTCCACCCCTCAATCGTTACCGTATTTGCAATCTTTGCATATCGCGATTTTTTGTGGTAGCGGTTAAATCTGACGATGACCGGCACGCCACGAATTTTTGATCGCGCTCTGCACCGTCGGCGGCTGGACCGGGCAGCGCCGGGTTTTGGCGCGGCGGATTTCCTGAAACGGCGGGTGGCCGATGACATGGTTGAACGGCTGGACGGAATCAATCGCCGGTTCGGCGTCGCACTGGATCTCGGCGCCCGCGACGGAACGTTTGGGCGGGCGCTGTCGGACAGCCCGGCGGCGGCCAAGCTAGATTTTCTTATTCAGAGCGACCTCAGCGCCCGCATGCTGGCGAATACCGAGGGCGCGCGCGCGGTCGTCGATGAGGAACATCTGCCTTTCGCCCCGGAAAGCCTGAACCTGATCGTTTCGTCGCTGGCGTTGCATTGGGTCAACGACCTGGTCGGCGCGCTGATCCAGATACGCTTGGCGCTTGTTCCCGACGGGCTGTTCATCGGCGCCATGCTGGGAGGCGCGACGCTGACCGAACTAAGGCGCAGCCTGCTGGCCGCCGAGACAGAGATTTCAGGCGGAGCCGGACCCAGGGTCTCGCCGTTCGCCGACGCGCCGGACGGCGGCGCCCTGCTGCAGCGCGCTGGGTTCGCCCTGCCGGTGGTCGACACCGACACAGTCACCGTCCGATATGACCACCCGTTGAAGTTGCTGGCCGACGTTCGCGCCATGGGCGAGACCAGCGTCTTGTTCGATCGGCCGCGCTCGCCCCTCAGCCGGGCCATCCTGAACCGCGCCTGCGAGATCTATCAGCGGGATCATGGTGGGGCGGACGGACGGGTGCCGGCCACCTTCGAGATCCTAACCCTGACCGGCTGGGCGCCGCACGAGGGTCAACAAAAGCCGCTGAGGCCAGGTTCGGCGAAGACCCGCCTGGCCGACGCGCTGGGCGTCGTCGAACGTTCGGCCGGCGACCGCGCCGGTCGCTAGATGAGGTCGCGCAGCCAGGCGACCAGCGGCGCGTCGGCGGGGGGCATCGGGTAGTCGGCCAGCTTGTTAGGCTTCACCCAGGCCAGCGCCTCGTGCTCTCGCGCGCTGACGAAACCCTCCCACCGGCGACACAGATAAAGTGGCATCAGCAGATGCATGGCCTGATAGGCGTGGCTGGCGAAGACGAACGGCGCCAGGCAGGCGTGGGTGACCTTGATGCCCAGCTCCTCATCGAGCTCGCGGATCAGGCAGGCCTCGGGCGTTTCGCCGGGCTCGACCTTGCCGCCGGGAAACTCCCACAGTCCGGCCAGGCTTTTGCCCGCCGGGCGCTTGCCGATCAGCACCCGGCCGTCGACATCGATCAGGGCGCAGGCGGCGACGAGCACTATTTTCGACATGGTTCGACTATAGCGGACCAGGAGCGTGTCAGGCGCCTCAAAACAGCGTCACGACTTGACTTTGCGATGGCGAAAGACGATCTACAGTCCACGCCCCGCTATTCGGGGCGTTGTCGGCGCTCCAGTCGCGTGAGGATTGCGTTCATTCGCGGTCCAACCTGTTGAGCGCCCATAGAGCCTTTAGCTGATCGCCCGGCCACGCGGGGTGCTCCCAACATAACCCTCGCCCCTGGCGAAGCCCCGCGCAAGGCGCGGCGCTCGTCATGCGTTCACGAAAGACATTTCCTTGACTCACTTCAAAGACCTTGGCCTCGCCAAGCCCCTGCTCACGGCCCTGACCGAAGAGGGCTATACGACGCCCACACCGATCCAGGCCTTGGCCATACCCACCGTGCTCGAAGGCCGAGACCTATTGGGCATCGCCCAGACCGGCACCGGCAAGACCGCCGCCTTCGCCCTGCCGATCCTTCACCGCCTGGCCGCCGACCCCAAGCCCGCCCCCCGGCGCGGCTGCCGCGTGCTGGTGCTGAGCCCAACCCGCGAACTGGCCAGCCAGATCGCCGAAAGCTTCCGCACCTATGGCCGCCACATGGGCCTGTCGGTGGCGGTGGTGTTCGGTGGGGTCAAGTATGGACCCCAGGTCCGCGCCCTGGCCGGCGGCGTCGACATCCTGGTGGCCACGCCCGGCCGACTGATCGACCACATCAATGAAAAGGTCGCCAACCTGGGCGGCGTCGAGGTTCTAGTGCTCGACGAGGCCGACCAGATGCTCGACCTGGGCTTCCTGCCGCCGATCCGCCGGATCGTCGCCACCCTGCCCAAGAAGCGCCAGAACCTGTTCTTCTCGGCCACCATGCCGAGCGAGATCGGCAAGCTGGCCGCGGAATTGCTGGTCAATCCCGCCCAGGCGTCGGTGGCGCCGGCGGCGACCACCGTCACCCGTATTACCCAGCAGATCCTGTTCGTGGAGACCGACCGCAAGCGTCAGCTGCTGGCCGAGCTGTTCGAAGATTCAAAGATGGACCGGGCGCTGATCTTCACCCGCACCAAGCGCGGCGCCGACCGGGTGGCGAAATATCTCGACGGGGCCGGCGTCAAGGCCGACTCGATCCACGGCGACAAGTCGCAAGGCCAGCGCGAGCGGGCCCTGGCGGCGTTCAAGGCCGGTTCGGTCCGCGCCCTGGTGGCCACCGACATCGCCGCGCGCGGCATCGATGTCGACGCGGTCAGCCACGTGGTCAATTTCGACCTGCCCAATGTGCCGGAATCCTATGTGCACCGCATAGGCCGCACGGCCCGAGCCGGCGCCGACGGCGCGGCGATCAGCCTGGTCTCCGACGACGAACGTGGCCTGCTGAAAGATATCCAGAAGGTCACCCGCCAGACCATCCCATCGTTCGACCGTCGTAACGACCGCGCGCTGGGCGCCCTGGCGGCGGTCGAGAAAACGACCATGCCTGAAAAGGCCCACGCCCCTCGCCCGGCCCAGGGCCGCGGTGGCGGTGGCGGTGGACAGGGCGGCGGCTCGCGCGGCCGTCGCGGCGGCGGAAACGGCGGACGTCCAAGCCAAGGCTCAGGCGGACACAGCAACCAGGCCCGTCCGGCGGCTGGACCTCGCCAGATCGCCTCGACCAAGCCGGCGGCCCGTTGGAATCCAGTGGACTGATCGCGCCGAGGGCGCCGGCTCAGAGAAGCTCGGCTCTAAAGCCGAGCGCTCCGGTGGCGTCCGCCAACCGATAGTCAAGGGTATGAAAGCTTGTCCCGTAGTTCAGGGCGATCGCCACGTGCAAAGCGTCGCCCGTGCGCAACCTGAGCGTATACTGGTTCGAAAGGAGCGCCGCGGTCCGGAAGTGGGGGGCTCTCAACGGCCAGAGCGCGCACACTTTGGGCGGTCATGGTTTTGAAAGCGGACAGGGCTTTGGCCCGTTCCGCCACGTCGATCGCCCCTGTCCGAAGCTTGACCGAAAGCGCCGCCGAGAACTTGGCCGCTCCCCGATCGCTGATCGCTGATCGCTGATCGCTGATCGCTGATCGCTGATCGCCAGCGTATAGGGGACGTATTGCGTCAGCCAAATTTGACACCTTTCTGTGGCGGCCTCCTTCGTAAGGGTCGAAACCAGCACCGAGGTGTCGATATACAGCGTCAATAGGCGGCGTCGTCGCGTACACCGCGCATGAAATCGCCGGCCGACTCGGTCTGCATGCGCATCTTGTCGGTCAGAGCGCGCAGTTTTCCAATAGCAATCGGTTCCCGATACGCCTCGGCGGCGACCAACCGGGCGACGGGTCTTCTATCCATTATTAACCAACGACTTTGGGTAATTGTTGACACGGTAAGTCTGTCAAAGATTCTATAATCCGTCTCATATTGGTCCTCGACCTCCAATCTATCGTGCCAAGGTAAATTATCATTGACGATCACCAAATTAGTTACGCAGTCGAACTGATCATCCGTAATATCCACGATCAAACCTTGAACCCTAAGACAAGCATGTGAATGCTTACTAACTTGAAAACTTGTTTCGATCAAAAACATACCGGATATCGTCCGCCACATTGTCTTTCAGAAAAGTCCCGAGAACCAACCAATTACTGCCGCAGCTATCTCTTGGAAAATTTGAGGATGTAATTCGCAATTTCGTCCAATCACACCGTTCGATGGCGTTTCGAAACGAAGACGCTAAAATACGCATCCGATCAGTTGATATCGTCATTGCTCCGCACCTATCTGCTTACGCACGTCGGCCGCATCAAATCGAGCACGGTAAATCTGCCCGCGCGCAGAAGAGCGGCCTGTTCACTGGCCCAGGCCACACGTCGGTTTCGTAAGCAACGATCAGGATCCTATCTCCGATGGCCGTGGCAGACGAATCGCAAGGCGGGTCGAACGGGCGCCTTGCACGGCGAGAACGCCCCGCAGGATTGAGCGGCGCAGTCACGACCGATAATCGCCATTTATCGCGACGTATTGCTTGGTCAGGTCGCAGGTCCACATGGTGGCCGAAGCGTTCCCGACGCCGACGTCCACGCCGACTTCCAGCTCAGCGTTTTTCATGTAGGCGCTCATCGCCGCCTCCGAATAGTCGGCGGCCACCGCTCCGCAATGGGCCGCAGTCAGCGGCCCGAAGGTGACGCCCAGCCGGTGGCGGTTCAGGGGTTCATCGGCCCGGCCAGCGGCCATGACGATGCGGCCCCAGTTGGCGTCCTCCCCAGCGAAGGCGGTCTTGACCAACAGGCTCTCGGCTATCGTCCGGGCGATCTTGCGCGCCGACGCCGGGGTCTTGGCGCCGCTGACGGTGATCTTGACGAACTTCGAAGCCCCCTCCCCGTCCCTTACCAGTTGCAGCGCCAGATCGAGCAGTACACCCTCAAGCCGCTCCCGGAATTCCGCAAGGCGGGGATCGCTGGCCTTGGTGATGGTCGGCGCGCCGCTTCGTCCCGTGGCGAACACCAGCAGGGTGTCGTTGGTCGAGCGATCGCCATCGACGGTGACGGCGTTGAAGGTCCGGGGCGTCGCCAGCCTGATGATGTCCTGAAGGACGTGGGGCGCGATGGCGGCGTCGGTGGCCACGAAGGCCAGCATGGTGGCCATGTCGGGGGCGATCATGCCCGAGCCCTTGGCAATGCCGGCGATGCGGACCCTGACCCCGTCGATATCCGCCTTGGCGCAGGCGCCTTTGGGGAACGTATCGGTGGTCATGATGGCGCCTGCCGCGCGCGCCCAGCCGTCTGGCGTCAGGGCTTTGGTGATCTCGGGCAGGCGGGGCGTTATCTTGGTATCGTCAAGCAGCACGCCGATGACGCCGGTGGAAGCGGCCAACACATCGCCGCGGCCGCAACCGATGGCTTTGGCGGCGGCGGCGGCAATCTTGGCGACGGCGCGATCACCGGGCTTGCCGGTGAAGGCGTTGGCGCAGCCCGCGTTGACCACCAGCGCGCGCGCCGATCCACCCGCGTGGCCGAGCCGGGCCTTGCACCAGTCAACCGGGGCGGACCCAACCGCGTGCCGGGTGAAGACACCAGCGCAGGTCGTGCCGGGCGCGAAGCGCATCAGCAGCAGATCATCACGATCCTGCTTGTAGAAACCGGCGCGGCCGACCGCCACATCGACGCCGGCGACCGGGGGAATGTCCGGAAAGGCGACCGCCAGCGGCGATATGGGCAGAGCGGAATTGGCGTTCATGGTTCAGACTCACAGCTGACGTGTCGTCAGTCTTGCCATCACTGGATGCCGTGTCCTAGGAGTGACGACGGTGAGAGGCGCCTTGGTCGTGAAACAGCGGCCCGTCAAGCCGAGGAGGAAACCAGCGATGAAGTTATTCGACTCCATTGGACCCAACCCGCGTGTCGTGAAGATGTTCATGGCTGAAAAGGGCATCGATCTGCCCCGGCACAAAATCGATCTGCTGGCCGGCGAGAACCGCCAGGCGACCTACACCCAGGTCAATCCGCACGGAACGACCCCGGCCCTGGAAGTCGACGAGGGCGAGATCATCGCCGAGATCACTGCGATCTGCGAATATCTCGAAGAACTGCACCCCAGCCCGGCTCTGATCGGCGAGACGCCGATGCAACGCGCCCTGACGCGGATGTGGACCCGGCGGATCGACCTGAACATCGTCGAGCCAATGACCAACGGCTTCCGATACTCCGAGGGGCACGCCATGTTCAAGGACCGCGTACACTGCATTCCGCAAGCCGCCGCCGACCTGAAGGCGATCGCCCAGGAGAAACTGACCTGGCTCAATGACCTGATCGAAGGCCGCGAATGGATCGTGGGCGACCGGTTCACCCTGGCCGACATCCTGCTCTACGCCTTCCTGGATTTCGGAACCCAGGTTGGTCAGGCGCGGAATCCGGCCAATACAAATATCTCCGCCTGGTTCGAACGCGTCAAGTTGCGTCCAAGCGCCGCCGCCAGCGCCTAGCCCGCTACAAAACCCCCGCTTCAACCTATCGGAAGCGGGGGGGCATTGCCGTCGCGCAGGCGCGTCACGTTGACACCGCACGGTGCGCTCCCTAAATCTCCGCAGCGCGAACCGCGTGTTTTCTCGAGCCGGCTATGGGCCTTCAAAGGGTCTGCGCGCCTCGCTGCGGCCCGCCTGGATTTTGGCCCTAAACGGA
>JAYVYH010000078.1:0-7658 GCA_043784385.1 Caulobacteraceae bacterium
AGCGATCGACCCGGGGCGCGGACGTTGACCGAGGTGCGAGGCGCCAGCCGCGCCGAGATCATGGAGGCGGCCGGCAAGGCCCACGCACACGATTTCATCATGGCCCTGCCGCAGGGCTACGACACCGATGTCGGCCAACGTGGCGTCAAGCTCTCCGGCGGCCAGAAACAGCGGCTTATCATCGCCCGGGTGTTCCTCAAGGATCCACCGATCCTGATCTTCGACGAGGCGACCAGCGCTCTCGACTACGTCAGCGAACGCGCTGTGTAGGCGGCCCTGCACGAACTGGCCGAGAACCGCACCACGCTGGTGATCGCCCACCGGCTCTCGACCGTGCGGCACGCCGACCGGATCGTGGTCATGACGCAGGCGGGCATCGCCGAACAGGGTTCGCACGAAGCGCTGATTGCCGCAGGCGGGGCTTACGCCGCGCTGTTCAACAACCAGGCGAGCATCTGAGGGGGGGCTAGCTCAGGCCTCGCCGTCCAGCCGGAATCCAAGCTGGACGGCCTGCGCCAGGTCGTCCGGCGTGTCGATATCCAGGGCGAGGCCCGGACGGGCGAAGACCGCCAGTGCAGCCTGTTCACGATGGAGCGCGAAGCTGCCCGGGCCGAACCGGAAGTCGATCGAAACGCCGGTGTCCAGCGCCAGGGCGTTGACCCCTGTTCCGTGCCGGTCGGGGGCGATTGCCCCGCCGCCACGCGCCGCGGCCAACAGGGCCTCGACGTCATCAGGCGTCACCAGGGGCAGATCGGCGTGGATGATCAGGCGCGGCCCCGCGTTCTCTACGGCCTGGAGTTCGGCGTTGAGTCCCCGGCCCCTATCCGGCAGCCAGTCTAGGTCCGCCCGCCCGAGGTGGGCTTCCGAGAGAACGCTGATCCGGCAGATCGATGGACAGGCCTCCAGCACGCCGATCAGGCGATCGAAAAGCGCCTGGGTGAGCCGGTCGCGCTCGGGCGGCGACAGATTGGCGGCCAAACGGGTCTTGCGCCGGCCTGCCGTCTTCAACGGGACGATCGCGGTCCAGAGGCTCAAGTCGCTCCAGTCGCCAATGCGCCGGCAAGATCGAGAGCGGCCTGGGCCACGCGCGCCCGATCTTCCAGCGAGCGCATCAGCGTCGCGGTCCGCGCCACCGGAACGGCCACGCCCTCGACGTCATCGCCAGAATCGATCAGCAGGCCGTCGATCAGGCCCGCGTAATGGGCGGCGATGCTGGCGTTGGTCAGCGGTAGGCCCAACTCGGCCATCAGCTTGGCCGTGGGACCTTTCACGGCCTGCCCCGCGATCAGTGGCGAAACCGCCACGACCGGGGCGGCCGCCGCCGCGAGGGCGTCGCGCAGCCCGGGGACGGCTAGGACGGGATCGACGCTTAGCCAGGGGTTGGATGGCGCGATCAAGATATGGTCGGCTCCGGCGATGGCGTCGAGCACGCCCGGACCCGGCCGCGCGGTCTCTGCGCCGGCAAAATTCACGCCTCTCAGCGACGGGGCGCACTGGCGGCCGACGAAATAATCTTGAAAGCTCAGGCGCCCGATGTCGGTGTCGATCAGGGTGGCGACTGGATCATCGCTCATCGGCAGGATGGTCATGGCGAGGCCCCAGGCGCGCGCGAAGGCGGCGGTGACCTGGGAGAGGCTCTCGCCTCGGGCGAAGGCGGTGAGGCGCAGGACGTGCAGGGCGAGGTCGCCGTCGCCGAGATTGAACCAGCCCGGTCCGCCCAGGTCGCGCAGAGCGGCCATGAACGACCAAGTTTCGCCACCCCGGCCCCAGCCCCGCTCCAGGTCGGACTTTCCCGCCAGGGTGTAGAGCAAGGTGTCGATGTCCGGCGAGATCGGCAGCCCCAGATGGACGAAGTCGTCGCCGGTGTTGACGATCGCCGTGATTTGAGCGGCGGGCAGCACGCTGGTCAGGCCCAGGACCAGCTTCGCCCCGCCAACGCCGCCGGTCAGCACGGTCACTTTCATCGGAACAGGTCCTCGGCCTCGGGGCGGATCAGATCGGCGGCGGGGCGATTCGCGCCGTTCCAGGCAAGGCCCCTGACAATGGCCGCGGGGACGCCCTCGTCGGCCTCCCCCATGATCAGTCCCGCCGCAGAGGCAGCCAGGTCGGCCAGGGCGATCTGGGTCACGGCCATTGGCCGGCCCCCCCGGTCGGGCGCGCCGCGCTGGTCGACGAGGGCTGGAAAGCCCGCCGCGCCGATGGCCACATTGGTCACGCCCACGCGCCAGGGCCGCCCGAAGCTGTCCGATACGATGACGGCTGGGGCGTTGGACACCAAAGCGTCGCGCATGAGGCCGGCGCGCAGGCGGGCTGCAGTGGCGTCCGGGTCCCTGGGCAGCAGCAGCACCCTGCCGTCCCCGCCCGGTCCAAGGTTCGACTGATCAATCCCGCTGTTGGCCATCACGCAGCCGCTATGGTGGCGCGTGATCAATACGCCGGGAACGGCGCGCACGACCGCGACCGACTCGCGCAGGATCAAGGCGACCAGGCGAGGATCTTTTCGTGTCTTTTCCGCCAGCGCCCTCGCCTCGTCGTCAGGCTCGACGTCGGCCAGATCGACAAACAGGTTCTCGGCCTTGGAGACGATCTTCTGGGTGACGACCAGGATGTCACTCGCCCTCGGACCTCCGGGAAGACCAGCGATTGCGTCCGCCAGCAAGGCGACCAAGTCATCGCCGGGCAGTATCTCCGGAAACCCTGCCAGGGGCAGAATTTCGATCACGCCGCGGGGTCCGGGGCGTCGGGCAAGTTGGTGATGCGCAGGCCCGCTCCGTCCGTGCGATAGGCCTTGTTGAGAAAGATCAGCACCGAGGTCAGAGCCTCGGCCGCCGCCGAATTGGCCAGGGGCCCACCATGCAGGGCTCTAAGGCCGGCGGCCTCCGCCAAGGCTACGCCGACGGCCCGGTCGGCTAGGGCGTCACCGAACACCAGGCAATCGCAATCGACGGCTCCGGGCTCGGCCAGCTTATGAGCGGCGACGTTATGAAATCCTGAGATCACCCTCACCGATTCCCCCAGCAGGGCCTGCGCGCGCTGAGCCGCGCTGCCTTCCGGCGGAAGCTGCACCCGCATCACCCGGGGTGGGACCAGCGGGACGGTGGTGTCGATCACGATCTTGCCGGCCGCGTGCGGAGCAATCTCGGCCAGGATTTCAGCCTGGGCGGCGAAAGGAACCGTGACCACGATGATGTCCGCCGCCTCGGCCGCCGCCGCGTAGGCGGTTCCGGATCGCGAGCCGACCACCACCTCCAGCCCAGCGGCGCACCACCGCGCGGTCAGGGCGGCGCCCAGCTTCCCCGTGCCGCCGATGACGGCAACCGTCTTATCTGTAAGCATGGCTAACCCAAACCGCTTCGCTGGCTCGATCGCCTACGCTCCCGTTCCCTGTCCGCCAAGCCCTAGCGGTCGCAGCATTTCCGCCCAGTTCTCTAGCGCGTGCTCGTGGCACTCGACGATCTGGATGGTGAACTGGGCGTAGCCGGCGTCGCGCAGCGTCTCAATGCGGCCCCTGAGGTCGTCGGCCGTCCCAGTGAAGGTCGTATACTACAGCGGCCGGAGTCGAAATCCACCGCCGGGCGATGAGAGGGGGAAGACGATGGTTTCGGTGAAGGCGATCTTGGTGTCGGTCGTGCTGGCGGTTTATCCATTGGCCACCCTTGCCCAGGTTCCGCCGGTGTTCGCCAAGCACTATGGCGACAATCCCGACGCGGGTGCGGTGTTCACCCACGACGGCGTCAGCTTGTATTATGAGACCTACGGCGCCGGGCCGCCGCTGCTGGTCATCCACGGTAACGGCGCCAGCATCCGCTCGCTCAGCGCCCAGATCGACTATTTTCGCCAGAAATACGATGTCATCGTTATGGACAGCCGCGACCACGGCAAATCCTCCGACAGCCCCACGCCCCTGACGTTCGAGGCGATGAGCGATGATCTCGCCGCCCTGCTGGACTATCTGCACGCCCCTGCAGCCCATGTTCTGGGCTGGAGCGACGGGGGCATCGAAGCGCTGCTGCTGGGCCTGCGCCATCCAGAGAAGGTGCGCATGATCGCCAACCTCGATCCGAACGGCGTCTACCCCGAATTCATCGATCCACCCGATCCCCCGGCCTCCGTCGCGCCTGTCGTCCCGATGGACAAAGCCGCGAGCGTCAAGGCCGCCCGGACCCCGCGGGTGAAGCATCTGGATCGCGATGAGCCGCATATCAAACCCGAGGCGCTCGCGGCCATCACCGCCCCGACCCTGGTGCTGGCTGGCGACCATGACGTGATCCGCGACGAACACACGTTGTCGATCTACCACCACCTTCCCAACAGCCAGCTGATGATCTTCCCGGACGCCACGCACATGATCCTCATCGACGACCCGGAGCGCTTCAACGCCACGGTCGATCGGTTCTTCAGCGCGCCGTTCGTGAAAAAGGACCGCCTGCTCGACCTGCTGAAAACGCTGCGGAGGATGTCGCCTCCGCCCGCGCCGGCAACCCGAGATTGAATTCCACCGGGCCGCGTGGTTCCTTTGGTTTTGGGGTTCGCGAAGACCGACGGGGCGAGGCTGATGGCGATAACGACGGCGCAATTCGAGGCGATGACGCCGGAACCCTATTCCCAGGCCCGCTACAAGCTCCAGACTGGCGACATCATGCTGTTCTCGTCTACCGGGGTATTTTCCCAGGTGATCGAGCATTTCACCGACAGCCTGTGGAGTCACTCCGCCCTGGTCTGGCGGGTGGGAGACGCGGCGTTCGACCGGCTGCTGCTGCTGGAGAGCATTGAAAATGTCGGCATCCGCGCGGTGTCGGCCGGCAATCGGATCAACGGCGCGGGATCGGCCAAGGCCTATGACGGCAAAGCTGGTGGTCGTGCGCCACAAGTTGATGCCCGACCCCCTGACGCCGGCCATGGTGTCGGATATGACCCGGTTCGGCCTGGATCACCTGGGCTATCCCTATAATCCCGACGAACTGATCAAGATCGCCGCGCGCATCGCCCTGGGCTTGGCGGGCATTACCCTGCATGGCCACCTCAAACCGATCAATTCCTACATCTGCTCGGAATTCGTCGCCAAGTGCTACGAGTCGGTAGGCGTCACTCTCGCGCCGGATGTCGGGGGGTATATGGCCCCAAGCGACATCGCCGATGACCCGAACATCTATCCGGTCAGGGCGCTTTGTCCGGACCCGACCTGAACCTTCGCTTCGACGGCGCGCCTTCGAATAGTGCGTGATCCACGCCCGGCTACCCGAGCCGCCCTTGACCTGGATCAACGCCACAATCCTCGCGCCCGCCCAGTATGGTGGACTCAGAGGACTGCGCGCATGGATGGTTCGCTACCCGCCAACTTGAGATCATCGACCGTAGGCGACGGCGGCGATGACGACGAGGCGTTCCTCGCCGAGGTGCGCGGGTTTCTGGATTTCGCCCTTACCCCCGGACCTGCGCGAGGCCGGTCGCCTCACTTCCGCTACGCGCGCCGATAACAAGGCCTGCCGGAGATGGCATCGGCGGCTTGATCGGCGCGGCTGGATCGCCCCCGCATGGCCGTCCGTCCCGGGCGGGCTGCGGAACTCGCCCTTGAGGTGGCCGGCCCACGGCCTGGCCAAACACCTGTGTGTAAGCGCCGCCACGATCTATTCGGGTTCCAGCGAGCTCTAGAGAAATGTCGTCGCCGGGGCGATTCTCGGCCGGGCCTGATCGCTCGGGCTTGGCGACCCGATGCACCGCGCGCTAAACCCTCCCGATGACCGGGACCTTGAACGCGGGCAGAGCCGTGATCTGCGCCCTGGCTTTCGTCATCGGCGGCGTCTGCCTGGCGGCTGCTCTGTTTGCCCAGGGCGGTCGGGTCAATCCCTGGCTTGATCTCCTTACCCATTTCGCGCCGGCGTGGCTTTCGGGCGCGCTGGTCGCCATGGCGTGCGGCCTGTCGCTTGCGAAGGGTTTGGCGCGGCGCGGTTTGCTTATCCTGGGGAGTTCGGGCGTGCTGGCGGCTGGGCTGCTGATCGGGCCGGAGCTGACCCGGCCGATCCGCCCCTTGATCAAGGTCCCGGCCGCCACCCAAATCCGCCTGATCCAGTTCAACGCCTGGGAAGAGAACGCCAATCCCGAGCGCGCCGCCGACTGGATCGTCGCCCAAAATCCGGATGTGGTCACGGTCGAGGAGCTCACCCCCACCTTCCAGAATGCGCTCGTCGCGCGTGGCCTGGTGTTCAACAAAGGTGTCTCCACCACCGCGATCTTCAGTCGCGGCCTCCGCGATCGTCACCCCTTCGCCGTGCCGGCCGGCGACTGGAAACTGCTGCCCGAATTTGCCCGGGCCAGTTTCCCGGCCCCCGACGGTGGCGATGATTTCAGCGTCGTGGCTGTGCATCTGACCTGGCCGAGCCTTTCCAGCCAATGGGGCCAACGCGAGGTTTTCGCTTCCCTGCTGGACCTCTACGCCAAGGATCGGCTGATCGTGGCGGGCGATTTCAATCTGACACCTTGGTCTTTCGCCCTGCGGCGGCTCGACGGGCGGCTTGGGTTGGAGCGTCGGGATCGCGCCATCGCCACCTGGCCGGCGATGCAATGGATACAGGGCCGGCTCGTCATTCTGCCGGCGATGCTGCCCATCGACCACATCTATGCGGGGTCGGCGTGGCGAACAGTACGTCTGACCCGCGGGCCTCGCCTGGGGTCGGAGCACTATCCGCTGATCATTGATCTGGCGTTGGAGCCTTGAGACGCCGCCGGGCTTCGCTCATCAAGCGCCTGGCCTGTTCACACTCAATCGCGCCAGGGCGTGGCGAGCGGCGGCGGCGACGAATTCCCGGAAAATGGCCCGGAACCGTCGCCGATAGATCAGGAACTCTGGGTGAAACTGCACGCCCAGCCAGAACCGCCGGCTGGAATCCTCTATCGCCTGGACCGCGCCATTGGTCTCGCGGGCGCTGATCGTAAGGCCGGCCCCCAGACGTTCAACCGCCTGCCTGTGGACGGAGTTCACCCAGAGTTCAGCCTCGCCGACAATGCCCGCCAGGCGCGATCCGGGTTCGATCCGCACACGCTTGCGAAACCAAGCCTGTTCCAGCCAGTGAGTCGGGTATCGGGTGTCGCCGAATGTCTCCGCCAGATCCATGTGCAGGGCTCCGCCTGCGGCGACGTTCATCAGTTGGGCGCCCCGGCAGACACCCAGGGTCGGCAGATCGCCCGCGTGGGCCAGGCGCAGCCATTCGACCTCCATGTCTTCCCGGGACAAGTCATAGGCATAGCCCGTCTTCGGCGGAACCTCGAACCGTACGGGGTGGATGTCCGACCCGCCGCCGAGCAACAGCCCATCCAGCGCCATGTCCAGTCGCGGAGTCCTGGCGGTGATCGCCACCACCCTCGCGCCGCCCAAGCGCAGGGCGAGGCCCGCGGCCCAGAACGCGGCCAGGTCGCCCTTGTCTGGCTTGGTCACCCCGATCAGGGGCCGGGGCGCCGTGGTTCTGGTCATTCCACCATCATGTTCCGGGCGGATGGGTCGTAGGTCAGTTCGGGGGGCAGGCGTCCGTGACGCAACAGCGACGCCACTATGAACAGCGCACCTAGGCTGACCAGCGGATCGTTGGACCGGAAAAGCTCATTGGGCGCGTTCTTGGCCGAAGTCAGAGCGGCGCGGAGTCTGTCCGCTACCCTCGCCATAT
>JAYVYH010000079.1:0-7247 GCA_043784385.1 Caulobacteraceae bacterium
TGGTCGGCAATCTGCGCGTCCGGGCGCTGCATACCCCGGGCCACACCCGCGATTCCATGTGCTTGGTGGTCGAGGATCGGGTGTTCACCGGCGACACCCTGCTGATCGGCGGTAGCGGGCGGACCGACCTGCCCACTGGCGATCCCGACCAGCTGTATGATAGCCTGTTCGGCAAGCTGCTCAAGCTCGATCCCAGCCCTGCTGGTGTTTCCCGCGCATGACTACAGGGGACGGTCCAATTCCACCATCGGGACCGAAATCGAGACCAATCCGCGCCTGCAAAAGCGCGGCCGCGACGAATTCACCCACATGATGCGCGAGTTGAACCTCGGCGCCCCAGCCCACCTCACCGAGGCCCTGCGCATCAACATGACGGGGGGCAAGACGGTCAGCCAGTTACTGGCTGAAGCCGCCGCCGAGGTGACGTTCATAGGCATGGAGGAACTGGACCGGCGCCTGGCTTGCAGGCCCAACGATCTGCTGGTGCTGGACGTACGCGAAGGGCGCGCCTTCAAGGCCGGACAGATACCGGGCGCCATGCATCTGCCCAGAGGCCAGCTGGAGCTGCGCATCAACGAGGCGATCCCCGACCCGACCCCGCGCATCGTCACCTGCTGCGAGTTCGGCAAGATCTCCACCCTGGCCGCTACGACCCTGCGCTCGCTCGGCTTCATGCGCGCCACCGCCCTGGATGGCGGTATGAAGGCTTGGCGAGAGGCCGGCCTTTCCCTCGAGACTTGATTGGGGCCTCCGGCCGCGCTTCCCCGCTGCTGGAATCCTGCTAGGACCCTCCCGCGAAGGGAGAGTGCTTTTGTCCGAGGCTGCCGAGACGAGCGCGACCGTGGCGCCGGAGACGCTGGAAGAGGCCGAGGCGGCTTACGAACGGTTCGTCTGGGCCAATCTGCCGCGCAATTTCGCCGGGCACTTCATCCACGGCATGTTGGGCATGACCGGCTTTCGCCTGTTCAACGCCCCGACCTTCCTGCCGGCCTATCTGCATCTTCTGTCGGGCTCCGACTTCATCGTCGGTCTGGGCCAGTCGCTGCAGCAATTGGGCGGGGTGATCTCGCCGGTGATCGGCGCCACCCAGATCGAACATCGCAAGAAGGTGCTTCCCGTCGCGATCCTGATGGGCACCCTGATGCGCATCCAGATTCTCGGCGTGGCGGTGTCGGGCTTCCTGCTGCACGGCTATCCGTTGCTGATCGCCATATTGGCGTTCCTGTTCCTGCTGGGTCTGTTCTCGGGGCCGCAGTCGGTGGCCTTCCAGCTGTTGCTGGCTAAGGTGATTCCGATCTCCCGCCGGGGGCGGCTGCAGGCGTTCCGCAATGTGATTGGAGGCGCGATCGCCGCTGGTCTGGCTTGGTTTGCCGGGCGTTATCTGATCCAGCAGAATGTGTTCGGCAACGGTTATGGCGTGACGTTCTTGCTGGCCTTTGTGCTGACCAGCCTGGGCCTGACCGCGCTGCAGATGCTCATGCGAGAGCCAGTGCCGCCGACCATCCGGGCGAAGGGCAAGATCATGGACCGGATCCGGGATTTTCCGGCCATGTTCACCCAGGATCGCGGGTTCATGTTCTTCATGGTCGCCCAGACCCTGGCCACGGCCGGCCGCGTCGCGGCGCCATTCTATATTCTATACGCCGGCCACTCGATGCAGCTGAACGGCAAGAACCTGGGGCTGGTTTCCCTGGCCTTCCTGGGCGCCGACACAGTGACCAACCTCGGTTGGGGTTTGGCGGGTGACAAATTCGGCTTCAAGTTCACCTTCGCTCTGTCCCTGGGCGTGTGGATCGCCGGCACAGTGCTGTTGATGGCGGCGCCCAGCCTGGTTGCCGTACATTTGCCCGGGTCCGGCGGCGGGTCTCACGGCGGCGTTGTCCTCGGCGTTCAGGCCTTTATCCTGATGGCGTTCTTCGGTCTGGGCGCGGCTCAATCCGGCTTCCAAATGAGCTCCCAGACCATGGTTCTGGAGTTCGGTTCGCGCGACGACATTCCTATGCGCCTGGCCCTGACCACCACCGCTCAGGGCGCGATGAACACCATCGGGCCACTGGCGGGTGGCGTCATCGCCACGACGCTCGGTTATGAGGCGCTGTTCGGGGTTTCCGTTGGCTTGCTCGCGATCTCGCTGGTTGTGCTGCTGACGTTGGTCGAAGAGCCTCGTTTCCGTGGGGTCGCCTAGACGCCGCTGGCCATGCTAGGAATCTAAGATCACAGATTTCGGCCACAGGGTGAGCATCATGCGAATCGGCATTCCCAAAGAGATCAAGACCCTCGAGTTTCGCATCGGCGCGACACCAGGCGTGGTGCAGCGTCTTTGCCGCGAAGGCCACCAAGTGTTTGTCGAGGCCGGCGCCGGGGCGGGGATCGGTCTGGCGGACCAGGCCTTCGTTGATGTGGGGGCGGAAATCCTGCCGGACGCCGACGCGGTGTTCGAAGCGGCCGAGATGATCGTCAAGGTCAAGGAGCCCCAGTCGGTGGAAATCGCCCGGCTCAAACCGCATCACATCCTGTTCACGTATTTGCACTTAGCCGCCGATCCGAACCAGACGCGGGGCCTGATGGACTCGGGCTGCACCGCCATCGCGTATGAAACCACCACCGATCGCCTTGGACGCCTACCACTGCTGGCGCCGATGAGCCAGGTGGCCGGACGGATGTCGGTGGATGTCGGGGCTTATCATCTGTTGAAACCGGCCGGCGGACGGGGCCTGTTGCTGGGCGGCGCGCCAGGCGTCCTGCCGGCCCGGGTGCTGATCCTGGGCGGCGGCGTGGCCGGCAAGCACGCGGCGGAAATGGCCATAGGACACGGCGCCGACGTCACCCTCTACGATATCTCCGCCGCCCGCCTGGAGCAGCTGGACGACCAGTTCGGCGGTCGCCTGAAGACCTGTTATTCCACCCACGATCTGGTGGCCGAGGCCCTGCCCACCGCCGACCTGATCATAGGCTGTGTCTTGATCCCCGGCGCCGCGGCGCCCAAGCTGGTTACCCGGGCCGACCTGAAGAAGATGCGGCCGGGAACGGTGCTGGTCGACGTCGCCATCGACCAGGGCGGCTGTTTCGAGACCAGCCATCCCACCACTCACGCCGATCCTACGTTCGTGGTCGATGAGGTGATCCACTACTGCGTGGCCAATATGCCCGGCGCCGCGCCCCTGACCTCAACCTACGCGCTGAGCGCAGCCACCGCGCCGTACATCTCTGCGTTGGCCGGTAAGGGCGTCGACAAGGCTTTGGCCGACGATCCGGGCTTTGCCGAGGGTTTGAACATCAAGGCGGGCCGCATCGTCTATCCCGCCGTGGCCGAGGCTCTGGGACTGTAATAGTTTTCGGCCGGGGCCGGGGGCGAGACGATGTTCACCAAATGCGTGGCCGTCCGAGTGGCCACGGTGGTTTCACTGATCCTGATAGCCGGGAGCCCCGCTCCCGCCGACACTACCGTGGCCAGGACCATGGCCGAGGCTACGGCCGGGCTTGAGCGGCGGGTGGGTCTGCTGCCGGTCTATCTGGATGCGAGGGCAGGGCGGATACTGCTGCTTCTCACGCCCGACGCCAAGGGCGACTGCGGTGAATATCTTTACCGGACGGCCTTGCGCTCCGGCCTGGGTTCGACGCCGGTGGGGATCGATCGGTCAAGCCCCGGCGAAACCCGGATTCTTCAGTTCCGCCGTGTTGGGTCGAAGGTTGTGGCCGAGCTGCAGAACTTCGGATTCCGAGCCGACGGCGGGTCTGCCGATGAGAAGCAGGCGGTGCGGGAGTCGTTTCCGCCGTCGATCATCTGGGCCGGCGATGTTGTCGCCGAGGATCCGACCGGCGGGGTTCTGGTCGATATAACCAGCTTTCTGACTCGGGATGCGTTTGGGGTGATCGACGCTCTCAAGGCGACCAAGCAGGGCGATTTCGCGGTGGCCAACGACCGCGGTTATGTCGATCTGGATCAGGCTTTGGTCCTGCCGGACAACCTTGAGTTCGAGGCCCACGAAACCTTCGCCAGCGCCACGCCGGCGGGGGCGGAGGTCAAGGGGATCGCGCCGGATGCCCACGCTGTCACCCTGATTGAGCATCAGTCCCTGATCAAGCTGCCGCCGTCCGGTTTCACGCCGAGGCTAGCCGATCCCCGTACCGGCGCGTTCGACGGCCTAGTCGCCAACTATGCCGCGCCGTTGGGATCGCCGGTCGTCTATCGCCTGGCGACGCGGTTTCGTCTGGAAAAGACCGATCCCGCCGCCGCCCGTTCGCCGGTGAAAAAACCGATCGTGTTCTATGTCGACCGCGCCGCTCCTGAACCCATTCGCACTGCCCTGATCGAGGGCGCGCGCTGGTGGGCGGGGGCCTTTGACGCCGCAGGATTCATCGACGCCTTTCGGGTGGAAGTCTTGCCCGAAGGCGTGAACCCCCTTGATGCCCGCTACAACGTGATCAGCTGGGTGCATCGTCAGACCCGCGGCTGGTCCTATGGCCAACCGATCGCCGATCCGCGCACTGGCGAGATCGTCAAGGGGGCGGTGACCCTGGGCTCGCTTCGCGTGCGCCAGGATCTGATGATCTTCGAGGGACTGGCCGGCGCCGATAAGACCGGTTCGGGTGGCCCGAATGATCCCGCGGTCGCTTCGCTGGCAAGGCTTCGCCAGCTAGCGGTGCACGAAACCGGCCACGCCCTGGGCCTCGCCCACAATATGGCGGGCAGCACCTATGGCGACCGGGCCTCGGTGATGGATTATCCGCCGCCGCGTATCGGAATCGTCGACGGCAAGCTGGATTTCAGCGACGCCTACAAGGTCGGACTTGGTGACTGGGATCGTTTCGCGATCCGCTGGCTCTACAGCGAGGTCCCCGCTGGCGTCGCCGGGGCGGTGGTCCTGGAGACCATCGTCAGGGACGGCTACGCTCACGGCCTGCGTTATGTCCGCGATGAAGACTCGCGGCCAACCGGCTCGGCCAATCCGTACGGCGCCCTCTGGGACGATGGCCCGGATCCCGTGGAGGCTCTGGCGCATATGATGGCTGTGCGCGGGATCGCCCTGGCCAGGTTCGGCCCGGCCAACCTGCCGGCCGGCGCGCCGCTCTCTGATCTGCGGCGGGTTATCGTGCCGATCTATCTATTTCATCGCTATGAGATCGGCGCGGTGGCGAAGTCGATCGGAGGCGTCGATTTCAAGTATGCTGTTCGTGGCGATGGCGCGGTGGCCCCGCGAATGGTGGATGGTGCGACCCAGCGGCGGGCCCTGGCGGCTCTGCTTGGAACGCTTGACCCCGCCGTGCTGGACTTGCCCGACAGCCTGATCGACCAACTCTCCACCGGCCGGGACGGTTCAGCGGATCGGCAGTATGACACCGAGCTGTTCGGCGACAACCAGACGCCGGTGTTTGATATCGCCGCGGCCGCTCAGGCGGCCACCGACATCACCTTGGACAATCTGCTCGAGCCCTCGCGTCTGGCGCGGATCGCCGATCAGGGCGCGCGGATTTCTGGAGCGCTGGAACTCAACGAATTGCTGAAGCGCACGATAGAAGTGGTCGCCGCGGAAAAATCAATCAGCCCGCGCGAGGCTCGGCTGCGCCGCGTCGTGCGCCAGCGGCTGGTCGTGAAGCTGGCCCAAATCATGGCCGACACGTCGGTTCCGCCCACGGTGACCGCCGAGGTTAGGGCGGCCCTGGAGGCGTTAGGCCATCGACTGGAGGTGGCAAAAACCGGCGACCCCGCCGACCTCGTCCAGGCTCGATATCTGAGCGGGCTGATCCTCAATCGCTCACGCGACGATCTGACTGCCCTGGCCGAAGCGGACCGTAAGCGCGCCCTCGCGCCGCCGCCAGGAATGCCCATCGGCGCCGAGGGCGGAGAAGACGGCTGGTTCAGCGAGGCTTTGAGCCGCTGGAACTGACCCCGCGCGCCGGTTAGGCGTCCAGCAGATCGTCCACCGCCTCGATCCAGTGCCGCACCGGAACTGGGGACTTCCCGCTCAAATGCATCCAGCAGCCGATGTTGGCGGTGTAGATGGTCTGGGGCGCGCCCGCAGTCAGGGCAGTGATTTTCTCGTCGCGCAGCTTGCCGGCCATGTTCGGCTGCAGCAGCGAATAGGCGCCCGCCGACCCGCAGCACAGATGAGCGTCGGCTACCGGTTGCGGATCATAGCCCAGGCTGGCCAGAAGACGGGCGGGAGCATCGCCGAGCCCAGGTCCATTGCGCAGGGTGCAGGACTGATGGACCGCGATACGAGGGAGGGCCGGAGTGCGACGACTAGTCGGTGGCGTCTTCTCCAGCACCTCTATGGGATCGCGCAGGTGTTCGACCACGCGCCGGGCCCTGGCGGCATAGGCGGGGTCTTCCGCCAATATGTCGGGATAGTCGCGAACGAACGCCGCGCAACCGCTGGCGTTGACGATCACCGCTTCAGCGCCGGCGTCGAGTTCACCGATCCAGGCGTCGATATTGCGCCGGGCCAGGGCGCGGCTTTCGTCTGGGGCGTCGAGATGAAAGCTCAGGGCGCCGCAGCAGCCTACGCCAGGCGTCTCGGTCAGGGTCACGCCCACCTTGTCGAAGACACGTTGGTTGGCGGCGTTGATGTGGGGCGCCGTCGCCGACTGGACGCAGCCCTTGAGGAGACTCATCCGGCGGCCATGTTGTCGGCTGGGTCGCGAACCGATCTCGACCTTCGGCGGGAGTTTGTCTTTCAGGATGGCCGGCAGAGCGAAGCGGAACGGGCGCCCCAGGGCGATCAGCGTCGCTAGTCGCCAGGGCTCGATGCACAGCGCCCTAATAGCGCCGCGAAACAGCCGCTCACTCCAGGGGCGGGGCGCCTGATGGGCCACCACCTCGCGGCCGACATCGAGCAGCCTGTGATACTCAACTCCGGACGGACAGGTGATCTCGCAAGCCCGACAGGACAGGCAGCGGTCGAGGTGGGTCTGGGTCAGGCGGCCGACGGGCTCGCCTTCCAGGGCCTGTTTGATCAGGTAGATTCGGCCGCGCGGGCCATCGAGCTCGTCGCCGGTAAGGTGATAGGTCGGACAGGTGGCGTTGCACATGCCGCAGTGGACGCAGGCGCGCAGGACCTCACCGGCAATAGCGCCGGCGGCGGTCTCGGCCAGCGGGCTGGTGATCCTGGTGCGCATGTTTACAGCCCCTCATACATCCGGCCAGGATTGAAAATACCGGCCGGATCGAACGCCGCTTTCAGACGTCTGTGCAGGGCGAATAAGCCGTCCGGAAGCGGAGTAAAAACTGCCTCGTTTGGCTTGGC
>JAYVYH010000080.1:0-5407 GCA_043784385.1 Caulobacteraceae bacterium
CTCGATCAGCTCAGCCTTGCTCAGAAGCTCAAGATCCAACCGGCCCATGCCATCTTGAATCAGCCTTCACACCCCGCCGCAAGGGGGTGGGTAATTACGTGACCAGAGATAATCGACTACGCGCCGACGCCCAGTGATCACTTCCACTTGAGCCGACATGCCGGCGGTCAGGGCCTCGACGCGACCGTCGGCCATCAGCGATCTTTCTTCCAGTCGGACCCTAACCGGAAATACCAGCCCCCTCTGCTGGTCCACGGTTGCGTCCGGCGACACGTGGACCACGATGCCTTCCAAGGTACCGTATCGGGTGAATGGGTAGGCGTCGAGCTTGACCACCGCCCGCATCCCTTCGCGCACGAAGCCCGCGTCGCGGTTCAGGAGCAAGGCCTCCACCATTAACGCTTCGCCGTCGGGGACGATGGTGACGATGGGTTTGCCCACTTCCGGCGTCTCCCCGACGTTGGTCATGGTGACTTCCTGTACCACGCCCGATACGGGCGCGGTGAGACGCTGGAGCGATTTGCGGTCATCAGCCTTTCGCACCGCATCGCCGCGCGTGGCCACGACCCCCTCCGCCTCCGCCCGCTCCTGCGCCGCGCGGCCGACGAATTCTTCCCGCGCCTGGGCGGCATCGGCGGTCAAGGAAGCGGCCTGCGACCGCGATTCGTCCAGTTTGGCGCGCTCCGACACCAGGTCCTGGCGGGCGGTAACGTACGCTTGCCGCGCCTGAAGCAGGCGCTGGTGCGCGCCGAAGCCCTTGCGATCCAGATCCTCCTGGGAGTTCAGGGTCTCCTTTAGCAGAGGGATGGTCTGAGTCAGCTTGTCGATCTCGGCCTGCGAAGCGCGTGTCGCGCTGTCGGCCGCCGCTCGCCGCTGCTCCAGCGACGCGACCTTGGCGCGGTATTCGGCGATGCGGGCGGCGACCAGTTGCCGTTCGGCCTCGATGGCGCTGGTCGTTGAGCCCGCCGGCGCCATCAGCGTGGGCGCGCGACCGGCGGCATAGGCGATCAGGGCATTGTCGCGGGCGCGTATCAAACCCGCCGTCGATAGATCGGTGCGGGCGCTGGACGCATCCGCCTCCGCATTGGTGGGGTCCAGTTCGATCAGGGTTTGGCCGGCGGTGACATGCTGTCCCTCGCGAACATCGATCGCGCGGATCACCCCTTGTTCGGCGGCTTCGACCGAACGCAGACGGCCCGACGGCACCAGCCGCCCTTCGGCCACCGCCACGGTGTCCATCTTGCTTGTGAAGGCCCAGATCAAGGCGACGGCGGCGGCGGTGATGATCGCCCAGATGATCGCATGGCCGACCGGGGATGTCGGAGTTTCGGTCACTTCCAGAGCGGCGGGCAGGAAATCGGTGTCGGCCAGGGCCAGCCGGCCTGCCCTGCGGCGGGTGGTCTCGGCGCCCCAGGCGTCGGCAAGGGCGCGGGCGTGGCGGGGGAGGGGCAGGCTCATGCGACCGCGCCCTGCATCTGCATCCGCCAAAGCTGAGCGTAGCGCCCGCCGGCCGCCACCAGGGTTTCATGCGTGCCCGCCTCGACAACCGCGCCTGCCTCCACGGTGATGATGCGGGTGGCCAGCCGTAGCGCCGAAAGGCGATGGGCGATGATCAGCACGGTGCGGCCCCTGGCGATGTCGCGCATGTTGGCCTGGATCAGGCTTTCGGACTCGGCGTCCAGGGCCGAGGTGGCTTCGTCCAGGATCAGGATGCGCGGGTCGGTGATCAGCGCCCGGGCGATGGCCAGCCGCTGGCGCTGGCCGCCGGAAAGGTTGGCGCCCCGCTCCTCGATCAGGCTGTCATAGCCCTCGGGCAGTTCGAGGATGAACTCGTGGGCGCCGGCCATTCCCGCCGCGGCGATCACCGCCTCCATCGACAGCGCCGGGTCGGCCAGGGCGATGTTCTCCCGCACCGTGCGGTTGAACAGCAGGTTTTCCTGTAGCACCACGCCGATCTGGCGGCGCAGCCAGGCCGGATCGACCAGGGCCAGGTCGACGCCATCCACCAGCACCCGGCCGCTCTCGGGCACATACAGCCGCTGGACCAGTTTGGTCAGGGTCGACTTGCCCGAACCGGAAGGTCCGACGATGCCGACCACTTCGCCGGGTTCCACGCGCAAGCTGATCCGGCGCAGCGCTTCCCGGCCGCCGGGGCGGTAGCGGAAGGTGACGTCCTCGAAGGCGATGGCGCCGGTGATCCTGGGCAGGGCGCTGCGCGACGGCGAGAACTGGGTTTCCACGGGCGTATTGAGAATGTCGCCCAGCCGCGCCACCCCGACCCGTGCCTCCTGAAACTGTTGCCACAGGCCGGCCAGCCGCAGCACAGGCTCGGCCACCCGGCCGGCCAGCATGTTGAACGCGACCAGTTCGCCCACGGTCATCTTGCCCTCGATGGCCAGCTTGGCGCCGACGAACAGGATCAGGGCGGTGGTCAGCTTGTTGACCAGCTGGATCGACTGGCCGCCCCAGATGTTCAGGGTGGCGGCGCGAAAGCCCGAGCGCACATAGGCCGCCAGCAGGCGCTCCCACCGCGTCTGCATCTGCGGCTCGACGGCGGCGGCCTTCAGGGTCTGGATGCCGGTGATGCTCTCGACGATGAAGGCCTGGGTCTCCGACCCGCGCCGGAACCGCTCGTCGATCCGGCGCCGCAGGGCCGGGGTGATGGCGAAACAGATCAGGGCGTAGAGAGCGATGGCGACCAGCACGATCAGCAGCAGCGCTGGCGAATAGAACCACATCACTACCAGGAAGATGCCGGTGAACAACAAATCGATGGTCAGGGTGATCGACGACGAGGTCAAAAATTCGCGCACCGTGTCGAGCTCCCGCACCCTGGCCACCGAGTCGCCGACCCGGCGGGATTCGAAATAGGCGAGCGGCAGGCCGAGCAGATGGCGATAAAGCTTGGCGCCCAGTTCCACGTCGACACGGTTGGTGGTGTGGGCGAAAACATAGGCTCGAAGCGCCGAGAGTACGCTGTCGAACACCATCACCGCCACCAGCCCGATGGCCAAGACGTCCAGGGTGGAAAGCACCTTGTGCACCAGCACCTTGTCGATCACCACCTGGAAGATCAGCGGCGTGGCCAGGGCGAACAGCTGGATCACCAGCGACGCGGCCAGAACCTCGCCCAGCAGTAATCGGTATTTGACCAGCGCCGGGATGAACCAGGTCACGTCGAAGGCGCCCACCACGCCCGCCTCGGCGCGGGTGGTGATCAGGATCAGTTCACCCGACCATCGATCCGCCAGATCGGCCAAGGGCAAGGTCTCGGGCGGCCCGATGGCGGGCTGGATCAGCGCCTGGCCGTCCCGGATCCCCGCGATGATGAAGAACCCGCCATCGTGTCCGACACCGATGGCCGGCAACGGCGAGCGCGCTATGCGGGTTGCGGACGAGCGGACGAGCGGCCAAGCCGCGCCCGAGCGCCCAGGCGGCGGGCAAGGCGAACGAGATCCGAGGCGTTGGCCGGTTCGGATTTTCCGAGTGCGTGACGTAGTTGCGCTGCGTCGGCGGGAAGCTGGTGAAAGGCGAGGAGCAGGACAAGGCAGGCTAGCCCTTCGTCCAGGCGTATGCCTGATAGTGACGTAGCGGGGCTGTCATCCAAGGCGTGGGGCTCGGCGAACCGGCCTTAACCGGCGCGAGCACGAATTCCTTCCGCGGTGCATCGACAACCCCCAATCGATGCCAAGGCTGGTCACACTTCGCCGCCCCGGTCTGTGGTATTTCGCACAATCGGCGCATTCGTCGCAGCCCAACCCCCTGCGCGAACGCAAGCCCGACCGTTCGCTGGACACCAATGTCGAACTCTATACAGCCCTTCTGCTGGAGGCGCTGGCTTTCCCACCGGCCGCGTTCACCTGTGTCTTCGCCATGGGCCGGGTGGCTGGCTGGATCGCTCACGCAAGGGAGCAGGTGGCGGGCGGGCGGCTGGTGCGCCCGCAATCGCGCTATGTCGGTCCGCGCCCGCGAGTGGCCGCCTAGTTGTTTTCCGCCTACAGCCCGGGCGACGATGGCTCTATGCTGGCTGGATGGCCGCCGTTCCACCCACCGCCCTCGAAAACGCCAAGCTGACCCGGAGCGTCACTCTGCTGTCGGTCGCCACCGCCCTGGCGCTGGTGATCGTCAAGCTGGTGATCTGGCTCGCCAGCGGCTCGGTGGCGCTAATGGCCTCGATGGCGGATTCCGGGCTCGATCTTGTCGCCTCCAGCGCGACGTTCTTCGCGGTGCGCTACGCCGCGGCTCCGCCGGACGCCGAGCATCGCTTCGGCCATGGCAAAGCCGAAGCCTTCGCCAGTCTGATGCAGGCCGGCCTGGTGTTCGGATCGGCGGCCCTGATCGGCGAAGAGGCGATTCGCCGGATCCTCTCGCCCAGGCCGGTAGTCGAAAGCGGCTGGGCGATCGCCGTAATGGGGCTGTCCATCCTGATGACCGGCGCGCTGATCTGGGCGCAGACCCGCGTGCTGCGACGGACTGGTTCGGTGGCGGTGTCGGCGGACCGCACCCACTACGCGGCGGACATGGCCTCCAATGTGATCGCCCTGGCCGGCATCGCCGCGGCGGCGCTGCTGGGTCTGCCGGACCTGGACGCCGTCGCCGCCCTGATCGTGGCGGGCGTGCTGCTGTGGGGCGCCGTCGCCGTATTCCGCGAGGCGGCCGATCAGCTTCTGGATCACGAACTGCCGGATTCGTCGCGAGCCCGGATCGTCGAGTTGGTCCTCGCGGATTCGTCGGTGTTCAATGTTCACCAGGTGCGGACCCGCGCCTCGGGACCCGTCACCCATATCCAGATGCACGCCGATCTGGACCCCGATCTGTCGTTGGAAGCCGCCCATCAGATCGTGGTGGCGGCGGAGAAACGGATTTTGGCCCAGTTTCCAGCGGCGGATATCATCATCCATCCCGATCCCAAGGGGCGCGCGGAACCGCATGGCGGCGCCTTTTCGGAATCCTATGAAGCCTGAGGCGTCGGGCCGTTGTTCGAATCCCGGTTTTGGCTATAGCTGAGCGTGGCCATGAGCGTCGTCCGCACCCTCCATCATTTTCCGCTCGACCCGGCGTCGCGCCAGGCGCGGCTGGCGCTTGGCGAAAAGCGCCTGGCCTTCAACGATGAGGTGGTTCGCTATTGGGAGGAGCCGCCCGCCTTCACGGCGATGAACCCTTCCGGCCTGACGCCGGTACTCGTGGAGCGCACCGGGGATCACGAAGTGGTGGTCTGCGAGATTCGCGCCATTCTCGAACATCTGGAACAGCAGTCGCCCGAGCACGACTTGTTGGGCGCCACCCCCTCCGACCGCGCCGAAGTGCGACGGCTGATGCAGTGGTTCGACCGCAAGTTCGACAATGAGGTCAACGCCTACCTTTTGCATGAAAAGCTCGAGAAGCGGCTTTTGAAGATGGGCGCGCC
>JAYVYH010000081.1:0-8575 GCA_043784385.1 Caulobacteraceae bacterium
GCGCCCAGCGGCATCGGACCCAAGGACGCGTTCGGGCTGACGCCCTGGGACAAGGCGCAGTGCCGGCGCAAGATCGCCGGCGCCTGGCATGATGGCCTGTTCACCCCGCCGTCCGTGGGCGGCATGATCGAATATCCGTTCACCGGCGGCGGCTCGAACTGGGGCGGCCTCGCCTTCGACGCCGGCCGCTGGGTGGCCTTCGTCAATACCTCCAGCGCGATGGACCTGATCACGCTGATCCCGGCCGCCGCCGGCATCCAGCTGGCCCGCCGCGCCGAACCTGACGTCGAGATATCCCCCCAGGCCGGTGCGCCGTTCGGCATGCGCCGCGGGGTGATGCGTTCCAGCCTCGGCTTGCCCTGCAACCCGCCCCCCTGGGGTCAGCTGCACACCATCGATATGGGCACTGGGCGTATTATCTGGGCCGTCCGCCTGCGAACTACCGAGGACCTCGTACCGTGCAGCCAGTTCGTGCTGCCCCACGCCGGCTCGCCCGACTTCGGCGGGTCGATCACCACCGCCTCGGGCTAAGTGTTCATGGGCGTGGCGTGGCCGCCTGCCGGCAGGCGCCCACGCCACGCCGATGACCTGTGTCTGGAAGGGCCGGCAATATGCGCTGATCGCGGCCAGCCGCCACTCCAAGACTGGCACCAAGGCCGGAGACCAGGTGGTCGCCTTCGCTCTTGAGCGCCGTTAGTCCTCGTTCCAGGGTGGAGGAAGCTGCCCGGCCTTGAACAGGATGGTCGGGTTCTCGTCGTAGTCGCCCATCTCGATGTCGGCCGAAGCCGCGAAGGCGACGACACCGAGGCGAAGAGGCGCCAGACGCTCTGCCTTGCGCCGGGCTTCCTCGGCCGTTTTGCAGCCGACCTGTGGCTCGGCTTTCAGCGCTTTGCCGCGCCCCGCCACATAAGCCTGTAGAATGTAGACGGTTTCGCGCGACATACCCGGCATAAGCCATGCCAAGCCACTACTGACCACCCCTCTCAGCCCGCCCGGTTCCAGCCGCCGTCGATCGGGATCAGCGCCCCGGTGACATAGTCGGAGAGGTCGGTGACCAGGAACTCGACCACCTTGGCGCAATCCTCGGGGTAGCCCACCCGGCGCAACGGGATATGGCGAGCCTGGTCGTTGTCGCCACGCCCGGCGCCCGATAGCTGCACGATCCGTGCCGTGGCGATGAAGCCGGGGGCGATGCAGTTGGCGTTGATCCCATGCGGACCCAACTCCTGAGCCAGATAGCGGGTGTAGTGGGCGATGGCGGCCTTGTTGGCGCCGTAGTGGGCATAGCCGCCACCGACCCCGGCCACCGAGCCGGCGTAGGACGCGACGGTTACGATCCGGCCGGACCGCTGTTCCTTCATCAACGGCGCCACGGCGCTGCAGCTGTGCACGGTGCCATAGAAGTTCATCCGGGTGACCAGCTCCAGCAGGTCCTGCGGCACTAGGCTGGCGGTGGTCTCGCGCGGCTTGCCGCGCCCGCCGCCGGCATTGGCGACCAGTATGTCGACCCGGCCCCAGGCCTTGGCGACATCCTCGACCATGGCGAACACCGCCTCGCGGTCGCCGATGTCGAACTCGAAGCCCAGCGATTCGCCGCCGCCGGCGATGATCTCGTCCATGGTGGTGTCGGCGGTCATCGCCTTCGCCTCGCCCTCATATTCCTCATAGGACTTGAGGTTCAGATCGCAGACCGCGACCTTGGCCCCGAGGCCGGCCAGCCGCCGCGCATACGACCGGCCCAACCCGCGCGCGCCGCCGGTGACGATCGCGACCTTGCCGTCAAGCTTACCCATCGGCGCTTCTCCCTAGTCCAATTTCCATGTCTCTGGGCGTTCTGTGCGCCGACGACATCATGGTAACGCGCGGGCCCCAAAGCACCAGGGTCCTCCCTATCGCCCCTTGCGATAGTCGACGTCGTCCCAGGTGATGGCGGACAGCTCCTTCTCGCGCGGTCCCGTGTAGCCGAACAGGAAGGCGGCGACCTTGCGCATCTGGATCTCTTCCGATCCCTCGGTGATGCGGTAGCGGCGGTGGTGGCGACAGATGTGCTCGAACGCCTTGTGCCGCGAATAGCCGATGCCGCCATGCACCTGCATCGCCCTGTCGGCCGCCTCGCAGCACAGGCGATTGGCCCAGTAGTTGTACATCGAGACCTTATCAAAGATCTGCTTCTCCACTTCGGGATAGGGCTTCTGGTCCATTTCCCAGGCGGTCTTGCGGATCATCAGGCGCAGCAGCTCCACCTACGTGGCCAGTTCGACCAGCGGCCACTGGATGGCTTGGTTGCGCGACAGCTCCTCGCCGAACGGCTCGCGCGCCCGGGCGTATTTGACGCTCTCTTCGATGCAATAGACCGCTCGCGCCGAGCGAGCCGGCCGCCTGGCGGATACGGTTATCGTGCACGAACGACTGGGCCAGCGGCAGGCCTCGACCTCTGTCTCGACGTCGCACGCCCATAGCCCCTGGCTGGCCCCGGGGACGCCGTAGTAGAAATCGACGTATTCGGGGCAGTTCTCGGCCAGTATGACCACACGGTCGCCCGGCTTGGTGACGGCGATCAGGGCGTTCGACAGCCGCCAGCACCGGTCCCGCACCTGATCGTAGGAAATCGACTCATCCTGGAAGATTACCGCCGGTGTCTCGGGGGCGTGGTGGGCCGCAAGCACGGGGACGTCGCTGAGCAGCATGCGTCTCTCCGGTCACCGGCCCTGGAAATACATCGCCCGCATCTCGCGCTTCAGCAGCTTGCCGGTCGCGGTGCGGGGGAGTTCGCCGGTGGTCAGGCGGATCGCCGTGGGAATCTTGAACCGCGCCAGGCGCTCGCCCAGGCTGGCGCGCAGTTCGTCGGCGGTGGCGGGCGTATCGTCGGCCGGGTCGACCTGGATCACCGCCGCGACCTCTTCGCCGAGCTCCGGGTGCGGCAGGCCGATCAGGGCGGCGTCGCGCACCTTGGGATGATCGAGCAGCGCCGCCTCGACCTCGGCGCAATAGACGTTCTCACCGCCGCGGATGATCACATCCTTCTTGCGGTCGACCACGAAGTGGAACCCCTCCGGATCGACATAACCCAGGTCGCCGGTGCGGAACCAACCACCGCCGAACGCCGCCTCGGTGGCCTCCGGATTGTTCCAATAGCCGGGGATCACATTGGCTCCGCGCACCCACAGCTCGCCGATCTGGCCGCGGGGGACGTCGACCCCGTTGTCGTCGACGATCCGCACCTCGGCGGTCACCACCGCCCGGCCGATGCTGCCGGGACGGGCCAGATAGTCGGTCCCGCCGTTGGTGATGATCGCGCTGGTGGTCTCGGTCAGGCCATAGCCGTTGCCGGGCATGGCCTTGGCCTGGAACTGATCGCCGATCCGCCGGATCAGGTCGGGTGGCACGGGCGCCCCGCCCGAGGTGACCCCAACGAGTGAACTCATGTCCGCGCCCATGGCGTGGGCGGTCTCCAGCAGCTGGCGCACCACGATCGGCACCCCGGAAACCCCGGTCAGGCCGTGGGTCTGGATCAGTCGCACCGCCTCGGGAGGGACCCACTTGTACATCATCGCCACCTTGGCCCCGGTGGCGACGCTCAAATAGAGCCCGGTCAGGCCGCCGATATGGAAGAAGGGGAAGGTCTGCAGAACCCCGGCCTGGGGCGCGGCCGGGTCGATCTCGGCGGGCAGGCCGGCCATCGTCCGCGCCACGGCGCCGGCCAGTAATGTGTTCATCAGGTTGGTGACATGGTTGCGCTGGGTGGCCATCGCCCCCTTGGGATTGCCGGTGGTGCCGGAGGTGTAGAGGATGGTCGCCAGATCGCCTGGACCGACTTTCACATTGGGCAACTCGCTGGAGCCACCGGCCACCGCCTCGGCGAAATCCACGCCGCCGTCGCCCGCCTCGCCCCGGCGGGTCACCACCACGGCCTTGAGGGCCGGACGGCCCAGCCAGTTCCGCAGTCGTTCCAGCCGCTCGCCGTCGATGATCAGGGCGGCCGGAGCGGAATCCTCGAGGGCGTAGGTTAATTCAGCGCTGGTCCACCAAGCGTTCAGGGCCACGACGATCGCGCCGATCGCCTGGCAGGCCCAGAAGGCGATGCTCCATTCGGGATAGTTGCGCATGCCGATCGCCACGCGGTCGCCCTTGACCACGCCTCGGTCGATCAGATGGTGGGCGAGGGCGGCGACCTGTGCGTAGTGCTGGTCGTAGGTCAGGGTTTCGTCGCCGTAGATGGAGAATAGCCGGCTTCCATGACCGCGCGTGCCCTCGAACACCGCGCGGAACGAAGCCAGCGCATGGCGATAGACACGGATCGCATGGCCGCCGGCATGATCGACAGCCAGCTCGAATGGCCCCTGAGCGGTGAGGTCGGCGATGATCGCCTCGCGTGAGGGCATGGTCGCTCCCGGGTTTCCGAGCCGTTTCCAGTTTTCTGGATTATAAGAACGTGTTCTAAAATATAGGCAATTATGTCTTTTGCAAACCCGAGGCGAATCGGGTTAAGTGGCCTCTTGGAAAGTTTGAGGTCGCCATGAACGAATATGACGCGAGATCGCTGATTGCTGCAGTGAAAAGAGTTGCAATCGCCCTGGAGGGTATCAATCAGCACCTCCAAGGGGCGGGAACGGCAGAACAAGAGCGAGCCGAGGCGGTTGCCGCCGGTCCCGATCAGTCCCCTGGCCCGCAACATTTGACCGTTCCAAACTCTGGGGCCGTGTGACCCAATCGCATGACATCCAACGGAGGTATGCTTCCGCGTCGTCGTAGAAGTCGCCGCTTAGGGGGCGCGTAACGGCGGCTTGCATCGCTAACGCTCGGTAAAACTCGTCAGGCATGGGTATCATATTACCACGGTAACATAATACCGCAAGATTATTTGGCCGGGTCTTCCCACGCTTCGCCGGGCTTCTGGGTTTCGCTAACACACAGATACCGAAGGTATTTTACCGCCTTCGATATTTCGGTCTGTATGATCCAAAGCATCAAAACGACGAGCGCAATGCCTATTTCAAGCGGTGCTGGGTGGAACCGCTCCATCAGCCCTTACCTTTTTCGTTGTGTGGCGCCTTAGGGGCGGTGGCGATCTTCCTCAATGCCTCGTCAAAGGCTTCCTCGTCCTCGTCGCATTCCAGCTCGCGGGCGAGGTCGCGGAACTTGTCGCCTTGACTCTTTTGGGGTTCGTCAGCCATTTCCGGATTCCATGCGAGACAAGCATTACATAATTTACGCTGACGAGTCAGACAAGAAGGGGCGATATTACTCGAATTTCTTCGGCGGCGTTTTGCTGGCCGCAGAAGAACGCGAACAAATAAATCATGAACTTGAAGCAAAGAAGGCAGAACTTGGCCTCCTACACGAAGTCAAATGGCAGAACGTAGATCAGACATGCGTTGAGCGTTATATCGAGTTTATTCAATATTACTTTCAATATATAGCAATCGTCACGATTGCGTGTAAGAATAATGTTTACCCAAAACATGAGAGTGCCGACAAATCTCAGCCAGAGACATCAAACCGATCAATATTTCCTTTTGTATTACCAATTTATCAAACACGCCTTCGGCTTAAAATATTCCGATCATAACCCTTATCAGGCGGTGTTCGTGAGTATTCTCCCCGACAAAATTCCGGATACCAAAGCCAGGGTTGACGAATTTAAAAATTATCTGTGCCGAATCCCAGGTTCAAGCATGATGAGAAACGCTAATATATTTATGCCCCGAGCGTCTATAGCGGACGTTGACTCTCGTAAGCATGTTATACTTCAGGGTCTTGACTTGATTTTGGGTTCGATGTGTTCACGGCTAAATGAAAAACTACGCGACAAGCTACCGGGAAAACGCAGGCGAGGTAAGCGAACGTTAGCCAAAGAGCGGCTTTACAAGGAAATAAACAGACAAATCCGAATGATCTATCCCAGCTTCAACGTGGGCGTGGGCACCGCCTGTCATTACGGCCCCTCGGATAGATGGACTCAGCCGTATCGACACTGGCTATTCATGCCCGCTGGCCATGTCATAGACCGACGTTTGGGAAAGAGAGTAGCCCCAGGGAAGCCTACATAAGGGTCCGACGCAGGCGTGGGGCTTCGGCCGCCCCAGGGCTATTGACAAGATAGCGATTCGGCGCCTCTGGTGCCAGCTATCTTTTACAAACTCCTTGCGATAAAGGGCCGATTCGCACTTTCTATTTTGCCCGCCACCGTGCGTTTCTATTTCGGCCGTGCGGCTTAGGCTTGGGGCCGCTGATTAACTCCCCCTCGGTAGGTGAGGCGCTTGCCGACCACACCAGATAGCGCCAGCGACGCCCGCGCGGTGTCGTCAACGCCAAGAGCGATCCGGTTGGAATAGCGGAAATCAAACTCGGCAACATAGCGGTGCAGGTGCTTCTTGGAGCAGTGCTGATAGACGCCCTTCATGCCGCGCTTGAAGATCGAATAGAAACCCTCAACCGTGTTGGTGTGTACGCTCGGATCGGCGGTGCTGACATACTCGCCAGCGGCATGTTTCACGACGCCATGTTCCGCGAAGTTGCGGCCCAAGATCGTGTAGGCGCGGGCCTCATCGGTCATCAGGCGAGCCTCAAGGGAGACGTTGGCCGCGACAATCGCGCCGATGGTCTTGGCGCTCACGTCATCAACCACGACGCTGCGAGCGCGGCCCGTGGTGCGGTCAAGGAGGGTCAAGCCCTTCATCTTATGGTGATAGGCGGGTTTGATCTCCATGCCGGGTTCGCGACCGATGTAGGTTTCATCAACCTCAACCGCGCCGCCACCTTGGCCGAACGGGGCCAGCGCGCCGCAACGCATGGCTTCGCGGATACGATGCGAGAGAAACCAGGCGCTCTTGTAGGTGATCTCAAGGGTGCGGTGCAGCTGGTGGCTGGAAACGCCCTTCTTGCTGGAAACCATCAGGTGGATCGCCTGAAGCCAGATATGCAGGGGCAGCTTCGACTCTTTGAAGATCGTGCCCATGCGGACGGTGAACTGCTTTTTGCAGTCGCCGCACTTCTTCAGGCCGAAGCGGACGCGCTTCTCGGGGTTAGGTTTGATCGCGCCGATCCGGCCCGTGCAACCGCAATGAAAGCAGACCGGGCCTTGGGGCCAAAGCACCTTTTCCACGTGGGCGAAGGCGGCGGATTCATCGTGAAAGTAGGGGGCGGAAAGGATAGACATGGGGGACCTCGTTTGCCCGCTCTTTATGCCTCAATCGGACCGGGTTTGCAAGGTATATAATTGCCAAAATATAGGGGAGCGAAACGCTAGATGCGTCCGGCCGCCTTGCCGGCGGCCAGGGCCAGGAAGATCGCCGGGGCGACGATCAGAGCGCCCATGAAATACGGCCCGTCGATGCTGATCGCCGAATAGACCACCGCCGCGCCCGAGGGGCCGGCGAACCGGGCGAAGGCGCCGCAGGCGTTGTTCAGGCCCATGATCTGGCCCTGGTTGTTTTCGTCGATTGCCCGCGACATCAGCGCGCCGGCGTTGGGAAACGCCACCGACGAGCACAGCGCGGTCATCGCCATCAGCGCGTAGGTGGTCCAGTGGCCGTCGCCGAACGGCTGCAACGCCATGGCGATCACTGTCCCGACCATGCCAACCGCCAGCATTCGCGCCTCGCCGAACCGCTTCGACAGCGTGCCGGTCAGGAAGAACTGGGTAGGGGAGGAGACCAGCCCCGCTATGCCGAAACACAGGCCCACGTCCCGCGGCTGCCAGGCGAACTTGTGATGCGCCCATAGGCCGAACACCGATTCGATGCCGGTGAAGGCAAAGCCGACCAGGAAGGTCAGCAGCATCAGGCGCCCGACCACCGGATTGCGTACCGCTTCGCCGATCACCGCCCAGCGGCTGGGTGGGTTGGGGTCGATATGACGCACGCGCCGGCTCTCGCGAACCAGCAGGGTAATGCCAAGGGACGACAGCCCGGCCAGACCCGAAGCGGCCAGCAGGGGAATCTGGAACCCGGCGTGCCCCAGCGACGGTTTTGCCAGGAAACCCCCGGCCACGGGTCCAAGAATAAAGCCGATATTGTAGGCCGCGCCCAGGGTGGCCATCCGGCTGGCTCGATCCTCGGGCGCGGTAACATCGGCGATATAGCCCTGGATCACCGAGCCGTTGCCCGCCGCCATGCCGCCGATGAACCGGATGACAAAGGCGAACCAGATATTGGGCGCGAACGCCAGGGCGCCATAGCAGATGCAATTGGCCACGGTCGTGGAGATCAGGATCGGCTTGCGTCCAATCCGATCCGACAGCCGGCCCCAGAATGGCTCACCGAAGAATGAGCCCATCGAATAAGCCGAAAAGATCAGGGCGATCTGCCATGGCGCGGCGTGGAACGATTGGCCATAGAACGGCAGCAGCGGCACGACGATGCCGAATCCCATGATGTTGATGAATGTCACCGACAACAGGGTATAGAGTGCCCAGGCGGAGCGCCGGGGCGACGAAACGTCGGCCTGGGGGGTCATGGCCGCTGGGAATAGGGCCAAGACCGCCTGATCACAAGTTTCGGGCTCGGCGAAACGGTGGAAGGGAACCCGGCATGGTGCGCGCATTCAAGATTGAGCCGTTGGACGCCAGTTTCGG
>JAYVYH010000082.1:0-12606 GCA_043784385.1 Caulobacteraceae bacterium
ATAAGTTCGGCAACCGAGCCAGGGATCAGCCTAACCGTAGAACGGCCGGATTTCGATCTCGCTTGGTCCCGGCATGGGATTGGGGCAGCGCTTCACCCAGGCGACCGCCTCGTCCATGTCCTTGACCTCCCACAGCCAAAAGCCGGCGACCAGCTCGCGGGTCTCGGCGAACGGCCCGTCGATGACCGTGCGGCCGGGACCGTCGAACCCGACACGCTTGGCCTGAGAGGTGGGCGCGAGGCCTTCGGCCATGAGCAGGATGCCGGCATTGCGCAGCTCATCATTATATTTGCCCATCGCCGCCATCATTTCCGCCGTCCAGTCCGGCGGCGTCGAGCCCCGTTCGCTGTCCTCGGTAGCTTTCACGAACACCATAACTCGCATCGTCGGTCTCCCTGTTTCAGCCAGCCTCGTCCACCCGGCATTGGAACGACGAACGGCGTTTTCGGAAATCGACATCGCCCTGACAATTTTTTCCACGGTTGGGACTTAGACGCCAAAGGCTTGGAAATTTCTCGATACATTGAACAGCCTGTTTCCGCGCCTGGCAACTCAACGACGACCACGGCGTTGCCTGTCTGGATGGAGACAAAGAATGGCGACCGATCCCAAACCCGGCGATGACGTGCGCTGGAACAGCCACGGTGGGGAAGCCCATGGCAAGGTGGTGAAAAAGGTGACCTCACCGCAAAACATCAAAGGCCATAAGGTGGCCGCTAGCCCTGACGCTCCACAATTCATCGTCGAGACCGACGAAGGCAAGCGGGCGGCGCACAAGCCGGCGGCGCTGAAGCGAGACTGATCATGGCCGAGCCATCCTTCACGCCTACCGCAAAGATGGCGTCGGCCGCTCGCCGGGGCCTTCGGTTGAGAGAAAAATTTGGCCGAGGCGGCACTGAGGTGGGTGTGAAGCGAGCGCATCAATTGGCGGATCGGGCGTCGCTCAGCGGCGAGGATGTGAAGTCCATGCACAGCTACTTCGCCCGACACGAGGTCGACAAGGAAACCCATTCGGGCAAGTGGAATTCGGACCACGATCCATCCGCCGGCTTCATCGCCTGGCTACTGTGGGGTGGCGAGGCTGGGAAAGCCTGGGCCGATAAAAAGGCCAAGTCTCTTTCAGGTTAGGCCGACCCGAAGACCGGAAAGTCGAGCGTGTCCCGTTTCAGGCGGCATCATCCAGGCGAGATCAGCCGGACTTTTGGAAAATAACCTGAATATCGGCGAGCGTCACGCGTGAGCAGGCTGAAGCCCGAAACGGCGGCATGAGCGCCGATGTAGAAGTCGGGCAGCGGCGAGGCCCGGGCGCCCCGCGTCGGCGGTATTCCACAAACGCCCGGCCAGCGACAAAGCCCGCCTCATAGGGAAGCGCAAGCCTTCGGAACGCGTCCACGCCAAGATGACGATCAAGCTCGCTCATGGTTGCGAATCCAGAGGCGATCTCAACGTAGAGATAGGATTAATAGCGATATCGTCCCGGTCGGCGGCGTCGCTCAAGGCCGCCTCGGACCATCCCAGCCATGTTGGATCCCGAGTCAGGACATCAATGATGACGTTGGAATCAACAAGTATCATGGCTTATCGGCTCAGCCCTCGTCCGCCGGCGGGCCACGCATCAAGGCGACGATTTCGTCGGTGGTCATCTTGAAGTCGCCGCGTCCCCGCAGACCTTCGACGAGCTTCTGACCCCGGGTCCGGCGACCGCCCGCGGGCGCCGCCTTGACCAGGCGAACAAAGCCGGCCTCGATTTCAAACTCGACATCCGTCCCCGGCATGAGGCCCGCGCGTTCTCGCACATCCTGCGGGATGGTGACCTGTCCCTTGGTCGTGATCCGCATAGCGAGCGCCTTTCTTACCAATGTTGGTAAGAATATCGCTTTCACGCTCAGAAACCAATGTCGAGTTCGCGACACTTTGCAAAAACACGGATTGTCTTGACAACTACGCGATACTTATCGCATAATGCAATCTCCAGACGGTCTTTGACATTGTGAACCGGGTGTCGCGCTTGATTGACGCCCCCATCCGAACGCCTCTCGCGCGAATTCGCGTGGGAGGCGGCGTGACCAGCCAACCCCGATGGCGGTCGGTGTTGAAATTTACTGACAGATAATGAGTTAATTCAATATCTTGAAAATATCATAGCAGTGTTGACGTGGTCGGGGAGCGCCCGAAAGCGCCCTCCAACCGACCCTCGGACGCCCCGCGGACTCCCACAAAACGCCCCGGTAGCGCCCCTAGACCTCCCAAGGACCGCCCGTGAGCCGCCCCGCAAGCTCCCGGCACTCTCCCAGCAATATGCGTGGCGCCGTCCACCGTATCAACGGCGGTTAACGGTCGCCGACACGGTCGGCAGTGAGTGGAAATTCCTCAAAATAGAGTTCAACCGCTTCTTGCAGATTGCCTACAGCCTGCTCAACCGTTTCAGGGTTTAGCGCGCAATAGCCGCCTTCGAGGGCGGCGGTCAGAACCGCTGTGAGTTTCACTTGCACCTCTCATCTTGCCAAAGGGTACAGGAGCCCCTCCCACGAGCCAATCGCCCCCAACTCGCTACAAACATCTGCCCCGAAAATACGATATGACTCCATAGTTCGCACCTCGACAATCACGAGGCCCGTCATGGCAACCCAAGGCCCTGAGACGATGATCGAAGCCGAACACACGATCACCCGAGGCACGGGCAACGTGTTCGCCGACCTGGGATATGCTGACGCCGACCAGCGGCAGACGAAACTGCGCCTCGCCCATGCCATCAACGGCGTCATTGGCCGCCGCCGTCTGTCGCAGACGGTCGCAGCCGGCCGACTGGGGGTCAATCAGCCGAAGGTGTCGGCGCTGGCCAACTACAAGCTGGAGGGGTTCTCGGTGGAAGGGCTGATGATCTTCCTCATGGCCCTCGACCAAGTCGTATACTCATCTACTCCCACTCGATCGTCCCAGGTGGCTTGCTGGTCACATCATAAACCACCCGGTTCACTCCACGCACCTCGTTGACGATCCGTGTCGCCGCCCGGGTCAGCACCTCCCACGGAAATTCGAACACGTCCGCGGTCATCCCATCCGTGCTCGTCACCGCCCTCAGCGCCAGCACACTCTCATAAGTGCGCGCGTCGCCCATCACCCCCACCGTCTTCACCGGCAGCAGCACCGCGAAGGCCTGCCAGATGCTGTCGTACAGCCCTGCCTTGCGGATCTCATCGAGGAACAGCGCATCGGCCTGTTGCAGGGTGGCGACCTTCTCCGGCGTGATCTCGCCGGGAATACGTATCGCCAGGCCCGGCCCCGGAAACGGGTGGCGGCCGACGAAGGCCGGCGGCAGGCCCAGCTCCACGCCCAGCGCCCGCACCTCGTCCTTGAACAGTTCGCGCAGCGGCTCCAGAAGCTTCAGCTTCATGTGCTCGGGCAGGCCGCCGACATTGTGGTGGCTCTTGATCACCTGCGACGGGCCGCCGGTGGCCGAGACGCTCTCGATCACGTCGGGATAGAGCGTGCCCTGGGCCAGGAAGGTCGCGCCCGCGATCTTGCCGGCCTCGCGGTCGAAGATGTCGATGAACACCCGGCCGATGGTCTTGCGCTTGGTCTCCGGGTCCGACACCCCGGCCAGGGCGCACAGGAACTCCTCGCCCGCGTCCACGTGGATCAGCGGAATGTTGTAGTGGTCGCGGAACAGGGTGACGACTTGGCTGGCCTCGTTCAGGCGCAGTAGGCCAGTGTCGACGAACACGCAGGTCAGCCGGTCGCCGATCGCCTCGTGGATCAGCACTGCGGCCACCGACGAATCCACCCCGCCCGACAGGCCGCAGATCACCCTGCCCTCGCCGACCTGGGCGCGGATGCGGGCTACCGCCTCGGCGCGATAGGCGGCCATGGTCCAGTCGCCGGTCAAGCCGGCGATGCGGTGGGTGAAGTTGCGCAGGATCATCGCCCCGCGCGGGGTGTGAATCACCTCGGGGTGGAACTGCACGCCATACAGCCGCCGGCCCTCGTCGGCGATCACCGCATAGGGCGAGCCCTCGGACGTGGCCACCGCGTGGAAGCCCGGGGGAATGGCGACGATCTTGTCGCCGTGGCTCATCCACACCGGCTCGGTGTCGCCGACGTCGCCGAGACCTTCCAGCAGCGGGCTCTGCTCCGCGATGCGGATCTCGGCGCGGCCGAACTCGCGGTCGTGGCCGGCTTGGACGTGGCCGCCAAGCTGGGCGCACAGGGTCATTTCGCCGTAGCAGATACCCAGCACCGGCACGCCCATGTCGAACAGCCGTTGGGGCGCGGTCGGGCTGTCGGGCAATCCGGCGCTGGCCGGGCCACCCGACAGGATCACCGCCTTGGGGGCATAGCCGTCGAGCACGGCGTCGACTTTGTCATAGGGATGGATCTCGCAATAGACGCCGCTCTCGCGCAGGCGCCGAGCAATCAATTGCGTCACCTGGCTGCCGAAGTCGACGATCAGGACCTTGTCGTGGTTGGGAGCTGTCATGAGCGTTCGATAAAGCAGAATCGGGCCTGGGTCAGCCGGCCCGTCGTAGCGTGGCCACAAAGAACCCGTCCGTTCCGGCCGACAGCGGCGTCAGGCGCAGGAAGCCCTCGGCGGTCAGGAAGGCGTCGCCCGGCCCGGTGGCTGGGGTGGCTGAAAAATCGGGATTGGCCGTCAGGAACGCCGCGATCCGGTCCTCGTTCTCCTCGGCCAGCAGCGAGCAGGTGACATAGATCAGCCGGCCGCCCGGCTTCAGATAAGGCGCGGCGCCGGCCAGCACCACGTCCTGCTCCTCAATCCGCCGGGCCAGCTGTTCGGGACTGACGCGCCACTTGGCGTCCGGATGGCGCCGCCAGGTTCCCGATCCGGTGCAGGGGGCGTCGACGAACACCAGGTCCATCCTGCCCTCCAGTCCCGCCAGGGGTTCGGGGTGGATCGGCGATCGGATCTGCAGGTTGCGCACGCCGGCCCGCTGCGATCGCCGCACCGTGTCGGTCAGGCGGCGGGCGTCGGAGTCATAGGCGTAGAGCTGGCCCTTGTTGGCCATGGCGGCGGCTAGGCTGAGGGTCTTACCCCCGCCCCCGGCGCAATAGTCCAGCACCTGCTTGCCGACGATCTCGCCGGCGCAGGCCGCGGCAATCTGCGAGCCCAGATCCTGCACCTCGAACCAGCCCTTCTCGAACTCTGGGGCGGTTTCCACCGGCGCGGCCCGCTCGCTGGCGGCGGGGGCGGCAATGCGGATGGCGGTAGGCAGGAAATCCGAGGTCTCCGGGTTGAACGGCGCCAGGGCCTTTAGAGCGCGGGCAGTGTCCGCCTTTAGCGTGTTGACGCGCAGGTCGGTCGGCGCGCGGGCGGCCAGCGCCTCGGCCTCGGCAGCGCGGTTCTCGCCGAACACGCGGGCCAGGGCGCCGTCAAGCCAATCGGGATAGTCGCCCCGCACGGGCGCGGGCGCGCCGTTCAGGCCGTGGTCGGTTATCAGCAGGACGCGTTCGCTGTCGGTCAGAGCGCCTGGGCCATGATCCTCCCCGGCCGCCGCGGCCATCCGTTCGACCTCCCACCCCCAGATGAAACGCACAGCGGCCAGCACGGCGGCGCGGTCGGAGGCGTCCTCGCCCATCCGCCAGGCCAATGACCGGCGGCGGCGCAACACGTCCAGCACCAGGCCAGAGACGAAGGCACGGTCCTTGGCCCCGGCGTACCGAGCGCTTTCGCCCCAGTTCTTCAGGGCCATCCTGGCGGGCTTATGGCGGCCAGCTATGTCGCCGAGAACCTCAATCGCCGCCGCCAGACGGCCTCCGTCACGCAAGGACCGCTAGACCGCGGTGGGATAATTGGGCGCCTCGCGCGTGATCATCACGTCGTGCACGTGGCTCTCCCGGTGGCCGGCCCCGGTGATGCGCACGAACCGGGCGCGTTCCTGGAACGACGGAATATCGGCCGCGCCCAGATAGCCCATGGCGGCGCGCAGGCCGCCGACCAACTGGTGGATCACCGGCTGGATCGGACCCTTATAGGGTGTCTGGCCCTCGATCCCTTCGGGCACCAGTTTCATGGTGTCCTCGACTTCCTTCTGGAAATAGCGGTCAGCCGAACCCCGGGCCATCGCTCCCAGCGAGCCCATGCCGCGATAGGATTTGTAGGAGCGGCCCTGATACAGGAACACCTCGCCCGGCGATTCGTCGGTGCCGGCGAACATCGATCCCATCATGGCGGTGGAAGCGCCCACGCCAATGGCCTTGGCCAGGTCGCCGGAGTAGCGGATGCCACCGTCGGCGATGATCGGCACGCCCGAGGACGCCGCCGCCCGCACCGCCTCGGCGACCGCCGTGAACTGCGGCACGCCGACACCAGCCACGATCCGCGTGGTGCAGATCGAACCCGGGCCAATGCCGACCTTGATGGCGTCGGCGCCGGCGTCGATCAGGGCCCGCGCGCCGTCATAGGTCGCGACATTTCCGGCCACGATCTGCACGCGGTTACTCTCGCGCGAAAGCCGCCGCACGGCCATGCCGACCTGACTAGAATGGCCGTGGGCGGTATCGATCACCACCACGTCCACCCCGGCCTCGATCAAGGCCAGCGACCGCTCGAAGCCTGCGTCGCCCACGGTGGAGGCGGCGCCGACCAGCAGACGGCCCTTGGAATCCTTGGCGGCATGCGGGTGGGCCTCGGCCTTTTCCATGTCCTTGACGGTGATCAGGCCAACGGCGCGATAGTCGTCGTCGACCACGATCAGCCGTTCGATCTTATGGCGGCGCAGGATGTCCCGAGCTTCGGCCTGCGAGACCCCCTCGCGCACGGTCACCAGCCCCTCGCGGGTCATCAGCGCCGAGGCCGTGGCGTCGTTGCCGTTCTCGAACCGCATATCGCGGTTGGTCAGGATGCCCACCAGCCGACCGGTGTCGCGCTCGACGACCGGAAAGCCGGAAATATGCCGCCGCGCCTTGATCTGGCGGATCTCGCTGAGCGGGGTGTCGGGATGGATAGTCAGCGGGTTGATGACCATGCCGCTTTCATAGCGCTTGACCTCGCGTACGGCGTCGGCCTGCTCCTCCACCGTCATGTTGCGGTGCAGAATACCCATACCACCCGACTGGGCCATGGCGATGGCCAGGCGGCTGTCGGTGACCGTATCCATCGCCGCCGAGACCAGCGGGATGTTCAGTTTGATTTCGCGCGTAAACCGGGTGGCGGTGCTGACCTGGGTCGGCATGACGTCGGACGGGCCGGGTTCGAGCAAAACATCGTCGAAGGTCAATCCTTCGCGAATCTCCATGAGACTCTCCGTTTTGCGAGGCTCGTATAGCGACGGGCGCGGTTGGGGGGAACCCCCCGCGTCAAGCTTTCGCGGGACGCCCCTTGAACCCCGTCGCCAGCAGGTAGAGCTCGGAGCTCTCGGCGCGGCTGGCTTTGGGTTTGACGTGACGCACATGGCCGAAATTGTGCTTGAGCAGGGTCAGCAGGGCGCCGGTCTCACCACCCTGGAACGCCTTGGTGACGAACGCGCCCCCCGGCTCAAGCACCTGGATGGCGAATTCGGCGGCGACCTCGATCAGCCCTACGATCCGCAGATGATCGGTCTGCCGGTGGCCAGTGGTGTTGGGGGCCATATCGGAGAGGATAACATCCGGCGTCCCGCCCAGCAGTTCGATCAGCCGTGGCGCGCATTCGGGGTCGGTGAAATCCTGCTGGATGATCGTCGCGCCAGTCAGCGGATCGACCTCCAGCAGATCGACACCCACCACCGCGCGAGCCCCGCGTTCGACGGCGATCTGCAGCCAGCCGCCCGGCGCACAGCCCAGGTCGACCACCCGGGCGCCGCGCGAGATCAGGTGAAACCGGTCGTCGATCTCGCGCAGTTTGAAGGCCGCCCTCGATCGGTAGCCCTTGGCCTTGGCCTCGGCGACAAACGGATCGTTGATCTGGCGCTCCAACCACGCCTGCGACGACGGAGTGCGTTCCTTGGCGGTCTTCAGGCGCTTTGGCCCTGCCCGGCCGGCGTCGGTCCCCCCGGTGGGGAGGCGGACCATGCGTTTGCGTGGCGGTTCTTCGGTCATAGGCTCCGTCCCCCGCCGCCGCCGCGGCGGCGGGACCGGCTTCGCCGCCGGGCCTTGCGCTCGGTGGACATCAGCGACAACAGCAAACCTTCCCGCAGTCCACGGTCGGCGACGCGAACGCGCTGGCAGGGCCACAGCTCCTGGACCGCCTGGAGGATGGCTGCGCCGGCCAGCACCAGATCGGCGCGGTCTGGCCCGATGCAGGGCTCGGCCGCCCGCTGAGCCACGCTCAGCGAGGCCAGGCGGGCCGCGACGGCCTCGCACTCGCCCCTGGTCATCCACAGCCCGTCGACCAAGTTGCGATCATAGCGTCGCAAGCCCAGGTGCAGGCTGGCCAGGCTGGTGATGGCTCCGGACGTGCCAACCATATGGCCGCCGCCGGCCGCGAACGCTTCCCGCATCGCCTCCGCGCCCTCAAACCCAGTCATCGCGGACTTCACCGCGTCCACCATGCGCCGATAGTGCCCGGCGTCTCCGATCGCTTCGGGAAAGCGCTCGGCCAGGGATACAACCCCCAGCGGCGCCGAATGCCAGGCCTTGATCGGCGCCCGCGCCACGCCTCGCGGGTCGCCGGCGAAGCCGGACTGGGCCAGGTCGATCCAGGAGATTTCGGTCGATCCGCCGCCCACATCGAGCACCAGCGCCGCCTTGGACCGCCGATCCAACAGGTCCAGGCAGCCGGCCACGGCCAGGCGGGCTTCTTCCTGGGTTGAGATCACCTCAAGGCGAAGGCCCGTCGCCTGTTCAACCGCGGCGATGAAATCCGGGCCATTGGCGGCGCTGCGGCAGGCCTGGGTGGCCACGGCGCGAACCTGCTGAACGCCCCGGCTGCGAACCTTCTCAGCGCAGATCTTCAGCGCGCCGATCGCCCGCGACATGGCCGCCTCGCCCAGCCGGCCGCTATCGGACACCCCTTCGCCCAATCTGACGATCCGGGAAAAGGCGTCGACGATGCGAAAGCCGCCGTCATCGGGGGCTGCGATCAACAGCCGGCAATTGTTGGTGCCAAGGTCCAGCGCCGCGAACAGCGGGGTCACTTCACTCATTTAGACGTCCGCCCAGCTATAGAGCGCCGCGCGATTGGCCGCATGGCCGGTCTGGGCCGGCCCCTTGATAGAGCGGCGGAAGGGCGTAATTTCATCTCCAGTTCAGGTCCGGAACCCTAGTTGTAGGCTCATGAATACAAGGCTCGCGAAATTCGCCATCGGCCAAGTGGTCAAACATCGGATTTTCCCGTTCCGCGGGGTTATTTTCGATGTGGACCCCGTGTTCGCCAATACCGAAGAATGGTGGTTGTCGATTCCAGAGGAGGTTCGCCCCCGGAAGGATCAGCCGTTCTATCACCTTTTGGCTGAAAATGATCAGTCTAGCTATGTTGCCTATGTATCGGAGCAAAACCTGCTTCCCGACGAAGCCGACGAACCCGTCGGTCACCCCCAGACCGCATTGATTTTCGAGGCCTTCAAGCCCGGCCACTACCAGCTTCGCCCGCGCATCACCCATTGATTGCGGCCTACGCCATCGACCAGAATTGGCACGGTTACAGCGCCGCCGAGCACCGGGTCTGGACCACGCTCTACGATCGCCAGCGCGACCTGCTGGAGTCGCATGCCTGCGATGCCTTCCTCAGGGGCCTTACCGCCCTCGATCTGCACGGCGACGGTATCCCGGACTTCGCGCGGATCAATCCCCGGCTGGAAAAGCTCACCGGCTGGCGAATCATCGCCGTGCCGGGGCTGATTCCGGATGCCGCGTTTTTCGACTGTCTGGCCCAGCGGATCTTTCCCGCCGGCCAGTTCATCCGTTCGGCCGATACCCTCGACTATCTCTCCGAGCCTGACATTTTCCACGACGTGTTCGGCCACGTGCCGATGCTCACCGATCCGAGCTTCGCCGACTATATGCAGGCCTATGGGGTCGGCGGTCAGCGCGCCTTGGGTCTCGATCACCTGCATCATCTGGCCCGGCTTTATTGGTACACGGTGGAGTTCGGCCTGGTCCAATCCGGGGATGGACTGAAAATCTACGGCGCCGGCCTCGCCTCATCGCACGCCGAAGCGATCTTCGCCCTTGAAGACCCCACACCCAGCCGGATGGCCTTCGACATCCTCAGGGTGATGCGAACCCGATATCGAATCGACACCTTCCAGCAGACCTACTTCGCCATCCCGTCGATCGGCGCCCTGCTGGAGGCGACGCTCCAGGACTTTTCCGACCTCTACGCAGAGCTGGAGACGGCCTCGGACATCGCGCCCGGCGTGACCCTGCCCACCGACCGCGCCGTTGGGTTCGGTTCCGCGGTGCTGAAGGCGCGTCAGTAGTCCTTGCGCCAGCGGATCGAGACGGCGTGGTCACCCTGGCTGGTGACGCGCGAGACGATCGCCAGATGCTTGCGCACCCGCCACTCGACCTGGGCGCCCTGGCCGTTCTTGCCGCCGCCGGAAACTTCCAGGTAAACCGTGTCGGTCAGGTATTTGCCACCCGCCACGGCGAAGCCAGTCGCCGCGCCCGAGTCGATCGCCAGTCGGTCCAGATGCGCGAAGCCTCTCAGGCCCCCGATCACGTCGAAACCGCCGCTCCCGGCCAGGCCCGCTACCGCCGAGGCAAGCTGAGCCGCCTGGAAGCCGGACAGCTGGGCGGCCGACGATCCGAACAGCACCTGTGACAGCACTTCGTCCGATGGCAGCGCCGGGGTCGAGGACAGGGTCAGGGTCGGGGCGGCGGCGGTGCCGCCAATCTTGATGACGGCCGTCAGCGTCGGATCGTCCCGGGTGGCCGTCAGATCCAGCCGGATCGTCTCGGGCGTCGAGCCCAGATAGACGACGCTGCGGTCGTCGACCTGGAACCGCTTGCCGGCGAAGTCATAGTCGCCCCGCACCAACCGCGCGACACCGGTCAGGGATGGATTGGCCGTCGAGCCCGACACCTTGGCGTCCAGCGACATCTCCAGGTTCAGGCCCCGTCCCTTGATGAAGATCCCGCCGGACGAGGTCAGGGCGATGTCCAGGGCGATCGGCGGTTCGCGGTCGGGAGGTGGCGGCGCGAAGGTCTCGACGTCCGTGGTCCGGTGGATCTCGGTCACCGCCATCGGCACCACCCCGGATGGGGCTGTCGCCTTGGGCGAGATCTGCGCGCGGTCGACGATCAGCGCGCCGCCGAGGCGGACTTTGCCGTCGGCGGCGCGATCGACATTGACCGTGCCGCTAGCCGTGGCCTGGCCGAGGCTGTTGTCGATCAGCCGGAAGCCCTTGAGCGCTATGCGAAAGCCGGAGGCGCCGCCCCGCAGCAGGCTGACCCGGCCGCTGCCGGACACCCCGCCCTTGGCGCCGTCCGTGGCGGTGAACTGGGTCACGTCGACGGAATCGCCGTGCAGATCGGCCCGCAGCGTGAGACCCCGGAGTTTGAGACCGACGCCAGAATCCTCGAAATCGCCTTCGGTGACCGAGGCCGCGCCCGTAAACCGGGGATCCGCCAGGGTGCCGCCAATCGCACCGTCGGCGACCAGATGACCGGTCAGCGACCGGCCGCCGCCCTCGATCAGGTCCCATAGCGGCCCGATCTGCCCGTCGGCGGAAAACCGTCCGGATATGGGCTTGCGGGACTCCAACGCGGCCTGGAAAGGCGACGCCGACAAGGTCGCGGGCAGGCGAAGATCGGCCGACAGACGCGAACCATGGTTGTCGCCCAGCTGGGTCTTCAAGGCGACCACACCACTCCCGAATGTGGCCTCCAGCGACCCCGCCACCGGCGGCGACCCTTGCGGATCGCGCTCTCCGACCCCGGAAACACTGGCGCGAACGTTTCCCGTGAGCGCTCCGCCGTCACCAGCGACCGTCAGAACACCCTCGCCGCGCCCGCGGATATCCGGGTTGAGCACCGCCAGATTGATGTCCGAGAACACCCCACGCCCGCTGAGTCGGGATCCGTTCTGGGCGAGCGTGATGTCGGCCTTGCCGTCCGCCAGGGACAGGTGAAGGGCCGCGTCGAGACCCGCCGATCCGAACGACACCTCCGCCGGCGACACAGTGCGAAAATCGGCCGCGCCCAGGCGACCGGCGCCGGTGAACGATACGACCCGAATGTTTCTCGCCTCCGTCATGAGGCCCGAGCCAAGCAGCCGACCGGCAAATCCGGAGGCGTCGCCATGCGCTTCAAGCTTGTAGGGTAGCCGACGCAGCAGGCCATCGGCGGACAGGGAGGCGGTCTGAAGCACCCCGCCCCCGCCAGGCAAGGTTACGCCGGACGCCCTGATCGCCACGTGGGCGCGGGATCCCTCGGCCGACGGCGTGATCTGCACGCGTCCGTCGGCATGGCCCTGATCGATGAACACCCCAGGTCCCAGCGAACCGGTGAGATCGGCTTGGACCAGGGCGCCGTCCCTTAGGATCCCTCCACCCTGGATGGCCGCTCCTCCCGCGACCACATCGATATCACTGAGGCCTATCTGGCCGGGGTCGAGGTGAAAGCCGACATCAGCCTTGGCCGGCCCGCTGGCGGTGGCCCCGGTAAGGCCAAGCCGACCGTTGATCGTCTGGCCATCGCTCAGCACGCTCAGCGCCACCCGAGCATTGGTCA
>JAYVYH010000083.1:0-1835 GCA_043784385.1 Caulobacteraceae bacterium
TATTCCGCGCGGTAAGGCCCCTTGCCAGCCTCGTAGGCCTTCCAGGCGGCGAGCGCGGCGGCGCGGTCGTCGGCATGGACGCCGAAATACGGATCGCGCCACATCTGCTCGTAGGTCAGCGGCGTTTCGAAGAATTGGCTCTCCGTCCCGACGCTGAAGATCGAGTGGTTGACGTAGTCGACCTCGTAGACAAGCAGGTCGGCGATCTCGACCGCGATGGCGACACGCCGTTCGGCGGCCACGGAGCGCTCCAACGCCAGCGTCATCTCGGCCATGGCCCTGGCGGTCTTCGCGTCGGCCTCGCTCCATTCGCGGATGGCCTTGTTCGTGCCCATGGCGATCAGGCTCATCGTGCCGGCGAAAGACGCCAGTCCAAGAAGGATGCCGGCGGCCTGCAAGGGCGGCAGCAGGAATGCCATCGCCGCGATCGCCAGGCCGGCCGGCGCGATGTGGGCGGTGAAGACACCTCTGGATGTCCAGCCGGCGGAAACGCCGGTCGCCACCAGGCCGAGGGCCGTCACGCCCGTGGTCAAAACCCCGGCCAACGAGTGGGTGACGAGGGCGAAGGCCGTCGGCGCCGACAGCCACAGCAGCGAGCGGATGAACACCGCCGCCGTCAGGCGCCGCAGGCCGGCCGCGGAGTCGGTCGCCGGCGCACTCGCGAGCATTCGCCGGTAGAGTCGCTGCAGGATCGTGTCGGCCGCGCAGGACGCCAGCGTCCATAGAAAGCCAAGCAACGGCGCGCCGATGAGCCCCAGACATACGCCCGCGGCGACGTTGAAGAACCAGTTCAGCTGAACCGGAAACACCATGGCCATCAACGTCAGCTGATACCGCGTGTAAATCTGCTTTGGCCCAGCCGTTGTCTCGGCCTGGACTTCGATCCTTTGGGCGCCAACCACCGCTATGCTCCCGTCTTTTCGGCAAGCTATCCGCGCAATGGTTAAAAGCACCCGCACATCGGCCCACTAATCCTTGCGACGGATTGTTGTCGCACCCCTCGTAGAGGCGCTCAGCGATTTGCCTGTCGCTGATGTTGCCTTGACACCATAATGATGTCATAGTGGTGCACATGGACATCACCGGCCTTGTCGAATCCTTGAGCGATGACCTCAGCCGCGCCGCCGCGGTGGGTGGCGAGGACGTATGGTCGGCGGCCGAGAGTCTGTTGCTGGCGCTGGATCCCGCGCTTCGCCTCACCCTGATGGACGCCCTGAGCCAGGCCGCCGCCGAGATCGCCGAGGCCCTGCCCGGAACCTCGATCGAGGTGCGCCTGGTCGGGCGCGAGCCGGTCTTCGTGGTCGAGGGTCCGCGAGCGCCGCCGCCGGCGGACGGCGCCTTCGAGACCGATGACGGCGAACCGACAGCCCGCATCACCCTCCGCCTGCCCGAGGCGCTGAAGGGCCGCGCCGAGGCCCTGGCCGCCCGGCGCGGACAGTCGCTCAACACCTGGCTGGTGGCCGCCGCCCGCATCGCCGCCACCCCCAGCGACGGACCTCAATCGGCGCATCCCGGCCGCCAGCACGGTCCCGGCCGGCGCGTCCAGGGATGGGCCCGATGAGCGCGGAGACCGCCATGCCTACCCAGGCTCCGGTCCTGCTTCGCGGTGCGACCCAGTTCGAGATGACCTCGAAGATCAGCGGCCGGACCTATCGCATCTTCGTGTTCAAGCCCCCTGCCCCGCCGCCGCCCTCGGGCTATCCGGTGGTGGTGGCGACCGACGGCAATATGAGTTTCCCCACCGCCGCGACACTGGATGGGATGATGGCGCTGCAGGGCGGCAAGCCGGCGCTGGTGGTCGGGGTCGGCTATCCCGCCGATGACGACTTCACCGC
>JAYVYH010000084.1:0-11936 GCA_043784385.1 Caulobacteraceae bacterium
CGGTAATTTTCTCGGGGGTGAAGATCGCGCACGCGATCACGGCAAGGGGCAGGGCGACAATCAGAATGGCCGCCACCGCCGGCATGCTCGCCGCCTTGCCCAGGGTCACCGCCCCGCCGGTGAACAGCGGCAGCAGCAACAATCCGGTCGATCCGATCACCGCCAAGCCTTGCGTCAGGCCATAGACCCTTGACCGTTCATTGTAGCTTGTCGCCAGGATCGCGGCCCAGGCCGCCACCGCCAGGTTCAGCATCGAGGCGCCGGCGTAGGTGACCAGCATCCACAAGATGAGATAGCCGGTATCGACCTTTCCGTCCGGAACCAGCAGCCTGTAGGTCCCGAACATGGCGATCGGCGCTCCGAGGATCAGCCAGGGCCGGTAGCGGCCGATCGGGGTACGGGTCCGGTCCATGGCGAACCCCAGAAATGGGTCTAGCCAGATGTCCAGAAATCGCACCGCCGCTATGGCCGTGGCCACGGCTGCGAAGCCATTGCCCAGGCCCACGTAGAACCTTGGCAGATAGACCGCGTAGACCAGGGCCATGCCGGCCAGGGGCATGCCAGGCAAGGCGAAGGCGAACAGGGTCGGCAGAGAGGTGGCGGCTCTCTGGGCTGGCCGGGCGGTGGTTGCGGCGGTGCTGGCGGTCAAGGGGGCGCCCGTCAGGCCGGGCCGGGCGCTGGGGTCAGCTGTTCGCCGCTCAGGCTCTGCAGGATCGCCGCTCCGGCCATCGCGTCGCGAACCTCCAACTGGGCTCGGATCTCGGCGTGGCGCTTGGAATCGAGCTTGTAGCCGAGGTAGCAAGCGCCCCCGAGCATCACGAAGAACACAGGCCCGATCAGATAGACCAGCTCCAGCCCGTGGATCGCCTGGGGTGTATTAGCCAGCCCGTCCTTGGCCCGATAGCCGATCCAGTCCAGCACCGCGAACGACAGCAGGATGCTCAGGGCCACGGCGACTTTTTGCGCCGTGGTGATCATGGCGAACAGCAGGCCGATGCGCCGTTTGCCTTGTTCGAGGCGTATCGCGTCGGCCACGTCGCCCATCATCGCCCGATCGAGCATCGGGAAGCTGCCGGCCAGTAGGCCGAGCAGAAACATCAGCGCCGCGGCGGGCCAGAACTCACCCTTGGGCGTCAGGGTCAGCAGGATCAGGCCCAGCGAATAGCCGGTGCTGGCCACCATCTGGGCGCGGTGCTTGCCGATCTTCATGGCCAGCCGACTGATGGCCAGAGCACCCACCACGCCGGCGGCGATATAGACCAGCAGCAGGCGGCTGGCCTCGCCGGCCCCGAAGCCCCGCGAGTCGTGGAAATAGAACAGGTAAAGAGCGGACATCCATCCCGGTCCCAAGGTCAGGCAGATGTCGGCGGCGAAGATGCGCAGCACGTCCGGCCGCGTCACGATCATCCAGTAGTCGCGCCAGGTGAGATGGTCCTCATGGGTCTGGTTGGCGATCGGCTCGGGCATCCGCAGGGTCGCCAGCACCACTCCCAACGGCGCGGCGGTGATGATGAACCAGCCCATCGCCGATACTCCGCCGTCCGATGCGCCACTTTTGGTAAGCAGGATCGGCAGGAGCAGGATCAGGGTTGCGCCGGTGACCGCGACGGTCTGGATCGCGCCGAACACACGAGAGCGTTCGTGATACTGCCCTGCGATCACCGAAGCCCACGACACATGCGACAGGGTCATCAGTGAAATACCGACGTAGTAGACCGCCAGGGCCGCGAACAGATAGCCCATGCCGGCCATCGGAGGTGGTTCGAACAACAGATAGACACCGAGCATCAAAACCGGGGCGCTGGCGGTCAGCCAGGGCCGATAGCGGCCGAAGCGCGTTCGCGACTGGTCCATGGTGACACCAAGGACGGGGTCCAGCACGCTGTCAAACAGTCGGACGACGCCGAACGCCCCGCCCACCGCCGCTAGGCTGAGCCCGACATGGGCGGCGTAGAAGTGGGGCAGGTAGACACTGACCGAAACCGACAGCGCGCCAAGCGTGAACCCCGGCAGCGAGAAGCCGAGCAGGGCCGGCAAGGAAAGCCGCGAGAGCGGCGCGTTGCTGTCTGACGCCATGGCGACCTGGGTTTCCTCGACTATGGGGCCAGTGGCCGCGCTTGTGTTCGGCGGCTCTCTGGGGACGAGACCTTGGCGGCGCGGCGCGCGGCGCGCAAGCGGATTTCTGCCGCCGCGCGCCGATCGGGATGGAGCCTCAGCCCGCCAGGATTTGACGGAAGACCTTCTGGCCCTGCTCCCCGCCATTGAAATAGGCCTTCTGGCCGGTCTCGTCGGTGATCCGCGCCCAGTGATCGCGCACGCCCTCGGCCGAAAGCGCGTCGCCAGTCAGGTGGGCGCCTTCGGTCTCGTAGATCTTCGCCACCGAGAATACACCGGCCCCGGCCGTCAGAATGACGCCGGTCGGCGCCTCCTCCGAGCACAGGAACATCACCCCCGGTGTCACCGTTTCCGGAGCCAGCTTGGCAAGCATCTCCGGAGACATTCCCAGGTTCTCGGTCATCCGCGTGGCGGCCACCGGAGAGATGGCGTTGACGTGAATGTTGTTCTTCTGGCCCTCGATCTTCATGGTGTTCATGAAGCCCACTAGGCCTAGCTTGGCGGCCCCGTAATTGGCTTGGCCGAAGTTGCCATAGAGTCCGGTGGACGAGGTGGTGACGATGATGCGGCCGTAGTTCTGGGCCTTCATGATCTCCCACACCGCCTTGGTCGGCTTGACGGTGCCCATCAGATGGACGGCCATCACGAAATCGAAGTCGGCGATCTCCATCTTCGAGAACGACTTGTCGCGCAGCACGCCGGCGTTGGCGATCAGGATATCGATCCGGCCCCATGCGTCCATGGCGTGCTTGACCATCAGGGCTACGCCCGCGTCGTCGGTCACCGACGAGCCGTTGGCGATCGCTTCGCCGCCGAGCGCCTTGATTTCCTCGACCACTTTCTGGGCCGCCTCCGAGGAGCCGCCCGAGCCGTCCATCGCCCCGCCGAGGTCGTTGACCACCACCCTGGCCCCGCGCCGCGCCAATTCCAGCGCGTGTTGCCGCCCCAGGCCCCCGCCCGCGCCCGTGACGATAGCCACCTTGCCGTCGAAGCTGATGTTCGCCATGTGCCTTGTCTCCTGTTTTCAAAAAGCGATGGTATTGCGCGGCGGCTTCGCCGAGCGTCAAGCCTTCAAGGATCAGATTGAGACACCTCACTCGCGTCGCCGCCCTGTTCATTTCAGTCCTGTTCGCCGTGATTCCATCGGTGGTATGGGCGGAAGAGGGGCTTTGGACATTTGACGCCTTCCCCGCCGTCGCCGCAGAGCACGCCCTTGGCGTGCGGCTGACGCCGGGCTGGCTCGACCACCTGCGCGCCGGGTCGGTGCGCCTGACGAGCGGCTGTTCGGGGGCGGTGGTGTCGTCACGTGCGATGGTGATGACCAATCAGCACTGTATCCTGGCCTGCGCCCAAAGCCTCTCCGACCCAGCTCACGATCGGCTGACTAACGGCTATGGCGTGGACGCCGATGAGCCGGCGCGCCGCTGCCCTGGGCTGCAGGCCGAGATACTGGTCGGCATCGGCGATATCACCAATGCCGTCTTCAAACAGTCGGCCGGTAAACAGGGGGACGACTTCGTCCGGGCTCGCGAGATCGTGCTTTCCCGGGCCGAACGCGCCGCCTGTCGCGGCGACCGGCGGTATCGTTGCCAGGTGATCAGTTTCTTCGGCGGCGGCCAGTTCAAGCTCTATCGCTACCGCCGCTACGACGACGTGCGCCTAGTGTTCGCACCGGAGTTCCCAGTCGCCTTCTTCGGCGGCGATCCGGAAAATTTCACCTTTCCCCGCTATGACCTGGATGTAGCGGTGCTGCGCCTCTACGAGCACGGCGCTCCGGCCAAGATCGGCGCGTGGCTGACTTGGTCGGTCCGGACGCCTACGACCGGTGAGGCGGTGTTCGTCGCTGGAAGCCCCGGTCCCACCGAGCGAGCGTTGACCGTCAGCGAGCTGGAAATCCGCCGCGACATCGTCAATCCCGGCGATCTCGCGGCCGGCGTGACAATGCGCGAACGTCTTGCCGCCTATGCCGACTTGGGCGCCGAACAACACCGTCTGGCCGCCGATCGCCTGTTCATGACCGAAAACGCGCTGAAGGTGTTTCGCGGCCAGGGCGCGGCCCTGAACAATCCGGATTTCATCGCTTCCCGCCGCGCTGAAGAGGCTGCGCTGAGGGCGGCTCTGAAAGCCGACCCCAGTCTGACGGCTGATCTGGGCGATCCGTGGGCCGACATCGACGCCGTTCGGAAGGTTTATCGCGCCCAATACCCGTTGTGGCGCGGGCTGGAGTCGGGCGCTGGCGGCGGCTCGCGGCTGTTCTGGTATGCCCGGACCCTGGTACGCGGCGCCGCCGAGCGACCGGCGCCGTCGGCTGGGCGGCTGCCCGAATATTCGGACGCGCGCCTGCCTCTGCTGGAAAAGACTCTTCTGGACGACCAGCCCATCGATCCCGGTCTCGAGGCGCTGGACCTGGAGCTGTGGCTTGATGATGCGCGGTCGACGCTCGGGGCCGGCGATCCCGCGATCGACGCGCTGCTCGATGGGGCTGAACCCCGGGCCTTGGCGCGGCGACTTGCCGGCGAGACCCGGTTGGCCGATCCGGCCGTGCGCGCGGCCCTGTGGAAGGGTGGAACGGCCGCCGTGATGGCCAGCGGCGATTCGCTGATCGCCTACGTGCTTAGAACCGATGCTCTCGCCCGTGCCGCGCGCCAGGTCTGGGAGACCGACGTGATCGGTCCCACCGACGAAGCGATGGAGCGGATCGCCCGGATTCGCTTGGCCGTGCACGGCGCCGGTGTCTATCCGGACGGCACCCTCTCGCCTCGCGTCAGCTTCGGACGAGTGGCGGGGTGGCAGGACGGGCCGGCCAGCGTGGCGCCTTTCACCACCCTAGGCGGCCTCTACGGTCACGCCACGGGGGTAGAGCCACGCCGCCTGCCCGAGCGCTGGCTCACCGCCCACGGCCAGCTCGATGGGTCGGCCGTGCTCAACTTCGTGACCACCAATGACATCGTCGGCGGAAGTTCGGGTTCGCCGGTGGTCGACGCGGCGGGCGACATGATCGGCGCGGCCTTCGACGGCAACCAGGCCGCTATCGCCGGCGACTTCGCCTATGACGCCGCCGCCAACCGTACGGTGGTAGTCTCCACCGCCGCGATCACCGAGGCTCTGACCAAGGTCTACGGCCGGACAGATCTGGTGCGGGAACTGCGCCGGCGTTAGGTTCATCGCCCTCGGTTTGGCGCCGATGTGCAAGAGACCCATCCCGGCGAAACAGGGCTTGCCATCATGGGTCGGTGACAATCACGGTGTCGGGCGCGCCGGCGCGGGGGGATTTGCATGTTCCAGCTTGAAAACGCCCAGAGTCTGTTCGGGGTGGCGGCGATCATCGCCTTTTGCTGGCTTCTCTCCGAATGCCGCGGCCGCTTTCCGTGGGCCCTCGCATTGGGCGCGGTGGCCGCCCAGGCGGTTCTGGTGGCGATCCTGTTCGGTTTGCCGGCGGCGCGATCCGTTCTGGCCGGGGCCGGCTCGGCGGTGAACGGCCTGGCGGGCGCGACCCAGCAGGGGGTGTCTTTCGTGTTCGGCTTTCTCGCCGGCGCCGAGGGCCAGCCCTATGATGTCAAGAATCCGGGCGCGATGTTCATTTTCGCGTTCCGCGTGCTGCCGGTGATCCTGGTGATCTGCGCGCTTTCGGCGCTGCTCTGGCACTGGCGGATTCTCAAATGGCTGACCGAGGGCTTCGGCCTAGTGTTCCAGAAGACCATGGGGCTGCGCGGCGCCCCGGCGCTCGCCACCGCCGCCACCATCTTCATGGGCCAGGTCGAGGGACCGATCTTCATCCGGGGCTATCTGGCGTCTCTCAGCCGATCCGAGCTGTTCATGCTGCTGACCGTCGGCATGAGCTGCGTCTCGGGATCGACGGTGGTCGCCTACGCCACCATCCTGCAAGGAATTCTGCCCGGCATCGCGGCCCACGTGCTCACCGCGTCGGTCATCTCGGCCCCGGCAGGCGTGCTGCTGGCCCGCATTCTGGTGCCTCGCGATCCCGACGCCGAAACCCCGCAAGCCCTGAATCTGGACACGCTGAAGACCTATGAGAGCTCGATCGACGCACTGATCAAGGGCACCTCCGACGGGCTCCAGATCGCCCTCAACGTCGGCGCGACCCTGATCGTGTTCGTCTCGATCGTTGCCCTGGTGAACGGACTGATGGGCTTGGCGCCGCCAGTCGCGGGGGCGCCGCTGTCGGTCGAGCGGATCCTCGGCCTGTTGTTCTCGCCCCTGGCCTGGGCCATCGGCGTGCCGTGGCGCGAGGCGCCGCAAGCCGGCGCCATGCTGGGGCTCAAGCTGGTCCTGACCGAGTTCCGCGGCTTCGCCTATCTGGCCCACCCGCCCGGCGGACCGCTGAGCGAGCGCACGCGGCTGATCATGACCTACGCCTTGTGCGGCTTCGCCAACATCGCCTCGGCCGGGATCAATGTAGCCGGCTACAACGTGCTCATCCCCGAACGTCGCGGCGAGGTGATCGGCATGGTGTGGAAGGCAATGATGGGCGGGTTCCTGGCCACCTGCATGACCGCCGCGGTGGTGGGCGCCCTGCCCAGCGCGCTCTATGGTCACTGAAAAACAGCCACGAGACGCGCCATGAAACTCTATGACAGCCGCAGGGCTCCCAATCCGCGCCGGGTGCGCTGGTTCTTGGCCGAAAAGGGGGTCGACGACCTGGAGATCGTCCAGATCGACCTCATGGCCGGTGAGCACAAGACGCCGGAATATCGCGCCGAGGTTGGCATGACCAATGTGCCGGCTCTGATCCTGGACGATGGCACGGCCCTGACCGAATCGGTGGCCATCTGCCGCTATCTTGAATCGCTCTACCCCGAACCCAACCTGTTCGGCCGCGACGCCCGGGAGACGGCGATCATCGAGATGTGGACCCGCCGCGCCGAGCTGATGGCGGCTATGCCGCTGATGCAGGCCGTCCGCCACGGCCACCCCGCTCTCGCCGTGCTGGAGACCCAGATCCCCGAAGTCGCCGCCAACAACCGCCAGATGGCCGAGCGCTCGCTGGCCATTTTCGACAAGCGCCTCGGCGAGAGCGAGTGGATCGCCGCCGACCGCGTCACCATGGCCGACGGCGTGCTGTACAGCGGCATCGAGTTCTCGCGGCTGGTCAGGTTCGAGGTTCCCGAAGCGATGACGAACGTCACCCGCTGGCTGGCGGCGATGCGGGCGCGGGTGTCGGCCAAGGCGGGGAGTTAGCCGACCGGAGCGGGCGGCGACCTCCTCCTCACCTTCTTCACGATCGCTGAGAAATTGAGCAGCGGCCGTCCGCCGCTTGAGATCATGCCGCGGATGAACACCAGCGACCCGCCGGCCCGCACGATCTCGCCGGTGGCCTCGATCATTTCGCCCTCGATGGCGCCGTCGATAAATTCGCAATTCATCGAGGCGGTGACCGAACCGGCGCCGGTCAGCGCCTCCTCGCCTATGCAGAACAGCGCATAGTCGGCGAAGGTCATCAGGCAGCCCCCGTGCATGAAGCCGCCGCCGTTCATGTGCTTGCGCTCGGCGCGGAACGCGCAGACCATCCGGCCGTCGGGGTTGCGGCGCGCATAGAATGGCCCCGACATCAGCTCGAATGGGTCCGAGCCCCAGATTTTCCATCCGGCCCATTCGCCTTCGGCGATGACCTCGGAGGTATAGGGCGCCTGCGCGTCGCCACCGTCCATGGGTGCGTCCTTTTCGTTGTTGGGGCGCTGGCCTAATGGAGTGGCGTGAAAGATGATGCAAGCGCGCCGCCCGCGCACCGCGATTAGGAAAGCCCGCCGCCATGGCCTACGACGCCGAAACCCGTGAACAGCTGATCGACGCCGTGCGTCGCTTCGTTTCCGAACGCCTGCGACCCCTCGAAGCCCAGATCGCGGAAAACGACGCCATCCCGGACGATGTTCTGGCCGACATGCGCGCCCTGGGGCTCTATGGCCTGACCATCCCCGAGGAATACGGCGGCCTCGATCTTTCGATGGAGGACGAGTGTCTGGTCGGTATCGAGCTTGGCCGCACCAGCCCGGCCTTCCGCTCGGCGTTCGGCACCAATGTCGGCATCGGCAGCCAGGGCCTGGTGATGTTCGGCACGCCCGAGCAAAAGGCTAAGTGGCTGCCGGCGATCGCTTCGGGCGAACTGGTCACCTCCTTCGCCCTGACCGAGCCGGAAGCGGGGTCCGACAGCGCCTCGGTGCAGACCCGCGCCACCCGCGATGGCGATGCCTATGTGCTCAATGGCTCCAAGCGCTACATTACCAACGCCAACAAGGCCGGCCTGTTCACGGTGATGGCGCGCACCAATCCGGCCATCAAGGGTGGCGGCGGGGTTTCGGCTTTCCTTGTGCCCCGCGACCTGCCCGGCCTTTCGATTGGCAAGCCAGAAAAGAAGATGGGCCAGCAGGGCGCCCACATCTGCGACGTGATCTTCGACAATGTCCGGGTGCCGGCCGAGAACCGCCTGGGCGCCGAGGGCGAAGGCTTCAAGGTGGCGATGAAGGTGCTCGACCGGGGCCGGCTGCACATTTCCTCGGTATGCGTGGGCGTGGCCGAACGGCTGATTGCCGACTGTGTGGCCTATGCCGCCGAGCGCAAGCAGTTCGGCGCCCCGATTGCCTCGTTCCAGCTGATCCAGGGCATGATCGCCGATTCCAAGACCGAGGCCATGGCCGCCCGCGCCCTGACCCTGGAAAGCGCCCGCAAGCGCGACGCCGGCGAGACCGTGACCCTGGAGGCCGCGGCCTCCAAATATTACGCTTCGGAGATGGTCGGCCGCGTCGCCGACCGGGCCGTGCAGGTCTTCGGCGGCGCCGGCTATGTGGCGGACTACGGCATCGAACGGCTCTACCGCGACGTGCGCATTTTCCGAATTTACGAAGGCACCAGCCAGATCCAGCAGGTGGTCATCGCCCGCGAGACCATGAAGCGGGGCGGGTAGCGTTGACGGGGTGGACGTGAGGGCGGGTAAACCTCATCACTCATGGCCAACCTGTTTTCCTCTAAGCCGCCCCGACCAGTCTCCCGCTGGACGGCTTTCACGCCCAAGCTGATCGACACCCTGCGGGAGGGCTACGGGTTAGCGGCTTTGCGGGCCGATGTTGTGGCCGGGCTGACGGTGGCGATCGTTGCCTTGCCTCTGGCCATGGCTCTGGCCATCGCCTCTGGAACCACACCAGAGAAAGGCTTGCTCACGGCGCTGATCGCCGGTGGCCTGATCTCGGCTTTGAGCGGCAGCCGGTTTCAGATCGGCGGCCCCACCGGCGCCTTCGTGGTGGTGGTGTTCAACGTCATCGCCAAATACGGGTTCGACGGCCTGGTCCTGGCCACCTTGATGGCCGGCGTCCTGTTGCTGGTCGCCGGTCTGGCGCGGTTGGGAGCCTGGATAAAATATATCCCCGAGCCGGTGGTGGCCGGTTTCACCGCCGGGATCGGCATCGTCATCGCCACCAGCCAGATCCGTGATCTGCTCGGCCTGAACATGAGCCACGTGCCGGCCGACTTCATCGCCAAATGGATCGCCATCTGGGGCGCGCGCACCAGTGTCTCGACCTGGGCTCTGGGCGTGGCGGGCGGTTCGCTGGCCACGATCCTGGTCCTGCGCCGTTTCGCGCCCAAGGCGCCTGGGTTTCTGATCGCTGCCGCGCTGGCCACGCTAGCAGTGACGTTTCTACATTTGCCGGTGGAGACCATCGGCACGCGGTTCGGCCACCTGAACTTCGGCCTGCCGGCGCCGCAACTGCCCAGCGTCTCCTGGGAGCGGGTCAAGCAACTCACCCCCACCGCCTTGACCATCGCCTTCTTGGCCGGTGTGGAGAGTCTATTATCGGCCATGGTCGCCGACGGCATGACCGGTCGGCGCCACCGATCGAACGCCGAACTGGTGGCACAGGGCGTGGCCAATCTAGCGTCGGGCCTGTTCGGCGGCCTGCCGGCTACCGGCGCGGTGGCGCGCACTGCCACCAATGTCCGCGCCGGGGCCAGATCTCCAATCGCCGGTATCGTCCACGCCGTGTTCGTCGGCCTGTTCATGCTGGTGGGTGGACCAGTGGCGACCTTCGTACCCCTGCCGGCCCTGGCGGCGATCCTGGTGGTGGTGGCCTGGGGGATGAGTGAACCGAGGAAATTGTTGCGCCTGTTGCGCGCGCCCATGGGCGATCGGATCGTGCTACTGACCACCCTGGTGCTCACCGTGGCGGTGGATCTGACTGTGGCCATCGGCGTGGGTGTGGTTTTGGCGGCGATGATGTTCATGCACGCCATGGCCGAGTCCGCCAGCCTGTCGGAAGGTTCGGTGGTCGACGAGGACGAAGACCTCGGGGCGGCGGAGCCCGCCGATCAGCGCGAGGGTCTGCCCCCTGGCGTGGTGGTGTTCCAGCTTCGCGGGCCGTTGTTCTTCGGCGCCGCGACACGGTTCACCGAACTGTTGCTGACCATATCCAGCCCACCCAGGGCGATCATCCTGCGCATGAGCCGCACGGCGGTGGTGGATTCCACGGGAGTCGGGGTGCTGCGAGACTTCACTCTGCGCTGCCGTCGTGACGGCGTGCGGGTGATCCTGTGCGGCGTGCGCGAACAGCCGCTTGAGGTGATGACAAGGATGGGGCTTGGTCCGGCCGACGGAGAGGCCGAATATGCCGACACCTTCGCCGACGCGGTCGTCCTGGCGGCGGAACCTGATTGAGGTCAGCTGACCCCAGTCTCGATCGCCAGCCTCACCAGATCGGCGGTGCGTGAGACGCCCAGCTTGGACTTGATCTGGCTGCAGTTGTTGGCGACGGTCTTGTAGCCGACACCAACGGCCGTTGCGATCTCCGCCAGGCTCGCGCCGGTGGCCAGCAGGCGCATGATCTCCAGTTCGCGCACGCTAAGGTTGTCCAACTTCTGGCGGCCGCCCGAACCTGGGGCGGCGATGGACTGGGCCAGTTCGGCTTCGACATATCGTCCGCCGGCGGTGACCCGGCTGACGGCCAGAAGTAGCTCGTCTGGAGAAGCGTTCTTGGTCATGTAGCCGGCCGCGCCGGCGTCCAGCGCACGTTTGGCGTAAAGGGGTTCAGCGTGCATGGTCAGCACCAGGATCGCGCCTGCCCCGGCCTGGATCAACCGACGCAAAAGCTCAAGGCCGCCCAGCCCCGGCATGTTGAGGTCGAGAATAACCAGCGCGGGCTTCTCCGAGCGAAGCAACGCCAGGGCGTCCCGCCCGGTGGCTGCCTCGAGAATCTCGCCCGTGTAGATCGTGGCGAGCAGCCGCTTCAGTCCGGCACGCACCAGGGCGTGGTCGTCGACCAGCAGAATGGTCATGCCCGCGTCTCCAATTCCTCGCCTAGTGACTGGCTCGCCATCCGCGCCGTGACGGCCCAGGCGCCGCCATCCGGGCCGCGATTGATCGTCAGACTGCCGTTGGCCGCGGCGACGCGCTCGCGCATGCCTCTTAGGCCATAGCCAACGCCTTCGGGCTTACCGCTCGCGGGACCGTCGTCGGTGACCCGCGCCAGTATGTCACCGCCGCCGCCGCCCGAGATCTCGATTTCAACCCGGGTGGGGTGGCCATGCCGCACGGCGTTGTTCAGGCTTTCCTGGACCACCCTGTAGAGGGTCTCTCGAACGTCGTCGTCGATGGTCAGCGCTTCGTCATCCGGGATCCTCACCGAAAAGGCGATGCCGGGCTGACGGGCGCTCCAGAAGGTCACCAGTTCATCGACGGCCGCCTTCAAGCCGAGCTCTATCAACTCCGTTGGCCGAAGCCGCCCCAGGATATCGCGCACCAGCCGTTGCATATGCCCGACGGCATTCTGAATCGCATCGACCTGCTTCAGCGCCTCGTCGGTGCGGCCTTCGTCGAT
>JAYVYH010000085.1:0-28933 GCA_043784385.1 Caulobacteraceae bacterium
ACAGGTCAACAGTTGGTTGGTCCTAGGTGAGGTAGTCGCCGTTCATATCGACAAAGCCTATATCCATGATGGCCTATATGACACCGCCCTCGCTCGGCCAATTCTCCGGGCCGGCCGCATGGGCGACTACGCCGAGATTACCCCGGAAGCGATGTTCGAGATGCCAAGGGCGGTCTGGTCCAAAGGCTAACTCCGGCCGGGCCGTTGCCTGGTTCAGCCCTTTCAAACAGGTCAGCTCTTGGAACACTTTATTCTCACCGGTGCGCCGGGGGCCGGCAAGACAGCCATACTTCGCCAGCTGGAGGTCCTGGGATTTCCGGTAATCGAGGAGGCCGCCACGGATGTCATCGCCCTGGCGAGCGCGAACGGCGTCACCGAACCCCACGCCACCCCGCGTTCATCGACAGGATCGTAGACCTGCAAAACCGGCGCCGATCGACGTTGAAGTTATCGCCGAGCGGGATTGCCTTCCATGACCGATCTGTTGTCTGCACGCTGGCGCTAGCTGATTTTCCGGGCTTTGCGCCGCCTCTCGGGCTGACTCAGAGTCTCCAGACCATCGCCGTAGAACGGTTCTATGAAAATCAGGTCTTCTTCATCCGCAATCTCGGATTTATCAAAAATACTGACGCCCGCCGGATAAACTTCGAAGATTCCGTTCGCTTTGAACGGATGCATGAACAGACCTACCGACGCCTGGGCTATGATCTGGTGGTCGTCGAACCGGCAGGTGTCCTGGACCGCGCGCGGCGGATCGTCGACAAGCCGACCAGCATAGAATAGGAGTCCCACGCCATGAGTGTCGCCTTCACCAAGGAACAGGACGCCGAGTCGGCCGCGGCCGACCTACCAGACCGGCCCATCTCGCCTCATCCGAATCTGGTGACTCCCGAAGGTTTGGCCGCGCTCGACGCCGGCCTGGCTTCGGCGAGGGCCGCATGGGCCAGCGCGCGGGCTGGCGAAGATGTCAACACCGACCGTACCCCAATGGCCAGGGCCACCCGCGACCTTCGCTACTATTCCGTCCGTAGAGCGAACGCGCGATTGATCACCCCGGAAGCCGGGGCGGACGTGGTCAGGTTTGGCGGCGGGTTCACACTGGAGCGTGAAGATGGACGGCGCCAGACGTTCAGGATTGTCGGAGAGGACGAGGCCGATCCGGCTGGGGGCAGCGTCAGCCACGTGTCGCCATTGGCCCAGGCCGTATTAGGCAAGGGGGTCGGCGATATAACTCAACTGGCCGGCCAGAAAATCGAGATCGTCGCCGTGGCGTAGGCGCCCCGGCAAAGCTCGCCCGCCAACAAGGCTACATCCCTCGCCGCATCTCTTCCCAGCGCGACACCAACGTCGCCCGATGAGATGGGGCGGCGATGGCAATCAGGGCCTCGGCGCGTTCGTCCAAGGTCGTACCCCTCAGGTCGGCGACACCTTGCTCGGTGATCACCAGGTCCGTCAGGTCTCGGGGAAGTGACACGGTGGGCGCATCCAGGCGCGCCACGATCCGCGACAGGGAGCCACCCTTGGCCGATGACGGCAGGGCCAGGACCGCGCGCCCGCCATTCGAACGACGCGCGGCGTTGGCGAAATCCGGCGCGCCGCCTAAGCCGCTGGCCAGCCGACCGCCACGCCACTCCAGGTTCGCCTGGCCGAACAGGTCCACCTCAAGCGCCGAGTTAAGGGCGAATAGCTGGGTTGTGGCCGCCAGTCCCGCCGCGTCATGCGTCACCGTGGCGTCGGCGAATACAAAGTATTCGGCGGCCCAGCGCATGAAGTCTTCCGATCCTAGAGCCAGACCGGTGACATGATCGGCAACGGGATCAAGGGCTCCCGCCTGAGCCAGAGTCCTGTAACCCTCGGTCACCAAACCCGATCGGACGACCAGACCCCGGCGAGCTGCGAGCCGTCCGACGGCCGCCGCCGGCGCGCCGCCGATACCAGTTTGAATAGCCGCGCCATCGGGGATCAGGGCGGCGATGCGGTCGGCGATCACGCCTAGTTCAAGTCCCGGATCGCCGTCATGGCCAGTAATAAACGGGCCTTCGGCCTCGATGGCCAGATCAATGGCGTCGAAGGGAATTGTCGGGCCGCGCAGCGCACGTGGAAGTCGGGCGTTTACGAAGGCCACTCGCCGCTTGGCGCGCGGCCAGATCAAGCCCGGAAAATCGCTTACGGGACCAAAGGAGCATAAACCCGCCGGGTCCGGGGGGGTCACCTGAAAGATCGCCAGGTCGAACGGGGCATCGGCCGCGAAGGCGGCCGTGATCTGACAATAGGGAAGCGGCCGGACGCGCGCACGGCCGGCTTCAAAGGAGGCGCGAAGACCTGTGGGCAGTAGAAAGGTTGTCAGACGAGCGTCCGGATGCAGCGCCGCGTAGTCGAATTCGTTCATGCCGGGCAACAGGCACGAAACGATGCCAACTCCGGATAGCGCCTCGGGATCTGCCGCCAAAATGGCCCTAAGGCGCAACGGCTCGCCGACGCCGCCCTGTATGTAGACCGAAAGGCCGGGGCGGAACTCACCAAGAACACGCGCGGCGTCATGATTGCGAGATTCGTCCATGCTTCGGTCTCCCATCCAGGGTCGCCTTGGACCGGAGTTTGGCCACAAGAACAATGAACAATTCGCGGCGAGTCGCGGCGCCTAAGTAAAACCACGATCTAGGCCTCGGACACCAAAACCGTCAGATAAGCCTTTGACGGGGCGCGGCCGAATTCGGTCGCCCGCCATTTGTTGATCGGCGTCTCAGTTGAACGATATCAAGAGCACCGAGAAGCCCGTCCCGGTTGTTATCGCGGTCTGCGAAACGGCGCTGGCCATCTCCCTCGAGCAGACGTTGGAAGCCGGTGGCCTGACATTCGTGGCTTATCAAACCGACCGAGGCCTGGTTGATCTCCCGCTGAGCCACAATTCGACCCTGATCATCGATCGAGAGGTCCTGCCGCGACACCCGCGGAGGTTCATTGACCAGTTGCGCCGCCAGCTCTGGTCAGGCCTCGCGATCGTGCTCACCGAAGACGCCGCGGCGGCGGACATCGATTGCGAGGGCTCTAACCACATCAAGCTGATCGAGAAGCCGTTCGGCAGCGCCGAACTGCTGGCGATGATCCCAGGCCATCATTTCCGACGGGCGCCTAACGACGATCGACAAGGATAGTGTTTATGAACCGCCGGCCCGGCGCTCCTCAAGCGGCTGAAGACCCGCGGCCATGGCGATCCTGACCGCGGTGGAAAGCCCCCGCGCCTTCAGCTTGGTCATCACATTGGCTCTGTAGATCTCGACCGTTCGCACGCTCAGGTCGAGTTCATAGGCGATCAGCTTATTGGGCAGTCCCGCCAACAGCGCTCGCATTACCTCCCTCTCCCGTATCGTCAGACCGTCGACAAGCGTCCGGGCGTTGGCGGCGTGCGAGGTATCCTGGACGGTCTGTTCGAGCATCTCGAAAGCCTCGGCCAGGGTTTCAAGCAACACCTCGTTTTTGTAGGGCTTCTCCAGGAACTCGAAGGCGCCGTTTTTCATGGCCTGGACCGCAATCCCGATATCGCCCTGTCCGGTAAGCACGATCACGGGCCAGTTCACTTTTCGGGTCTTCAGTTCCAACTGAACCTGCAGACCCGTCATCCCCGGCATATGAATATCCAGCAGCAGGCAACCAGGCGCGGCGCCCGCCAACCCTTCAAGAAAGGCCACGCCCGAGGCATGGGTGGCTACCTCATAGCCCGCGCTCTCAAGCAGGATCACCGCGGATTCGCTCACCGCCTCGTCGTCATCGACGACATGTACCAGCCTAGTATTTGTCATCACTCACCTCGCCTGAAATGATCGGAAGAGTGAACCGGAATTCCGCGCCGCCACCAGCGGCGGGCTGGAAACTCATCTCGCCACCGTGAGCCTCGATGATTCGCCGACAGATGGACAGACCGACGCCCATGCCATCGTCCTTGGTGGACACAAACGGCGAGAATAATCCCGCCTCTGCCTCCGGACTCACGCCGACGCCGGTGTCGGCAACCCTGATTAACGCCATTCCGTTGTTGGCCGTGGCCGATATGGTGAGAATCCTGTGCCTTTGCTGGCCCTTCATCGCCTCAACGGCGTTTCGGACCAGGTTCACCATCACTTGTTGAATCTGTATTCGATCGGCCAAAACGGTCGATGCCGCAGGCTCGATAAAGCGCTGGACCATAATTCCGACGGCGGTCGGATTTGGCAAGGCCAGGGCCACCGCGTCGGCGATCAACAGATCCAGATCCTCCACCTGAGTGTCGGCTTCGCCACGAGAAATGAATTGCCGCAATCGCCTGACAATTTCGCCGGCGCGCACAGCCTGGGTTTCGGCGTGTCTGGCGGCGCGCAGCACCTGCTGGCGTTTTTTCTCGTCCACGACCCTGGTTTCATCGGCCAGCATCATGCCGATCGCACCCACTGAATTGCCGACGGCGGTGAGTGGCTGATTCAGTTCGTGCGCCAGGGCGGCGGCCATTTCGCCCATCGCGCTCAGCCTTGAAGTGTGGGTGAGCTCGGCTTGAAGTTCCAGCAACCGCCCACCCCGCGCCGCCATCTCCGCCCGATCCCTTACGATCTCCGTGACATCCATGAAGATTCCAACCAGGCTCTTGAGCTGTCCAGTTGGATCGTATCGATACCTCAGCATACCCTGGAGATCGCGGATCTCACCGTCAGCCCGCCGCACCTGTATCGTCAGCGTTCGCTTTGGCGTGCAAGCCGCGATGTCATCGGTGCACCAGTCCCCCACCTGATCGGCGTCGGCGTCGGTGCTCATCCACACCCTCCAGGCGTCTTCTTCCGTTCCTAGGGCTCCTGGACCCACGCCGAGGATACGTTCGAATTCGGCGGAAAAGCTAGTTCGCCCCACCTCGGCGTCAAACTCAATTATGCCTAGCTCATAGGTGGCCACCGCCTGCGCGAGGCTGTCGCTGGTGTCGGAAAGGGCGGCTTTGGAATTCTTCAGATCGGTTATGTCCGTGAGGGTTTCCACGATCTTCAAGCCGCGATCGTCGCTCGGCTGATCGACCACGACCCTTGAAGCGACCCAGATGCCTTTGCCGTTCCGCGTTATCTGCCGCGCCTCGCCGGTCCACTCGCCAGTCTGTCGCAGTGTCTCCTCGATCTCTTCGATCGGGATGGAGTATTCGGTATGAAGAAGCTCTACCCCGCGCCGACCGACCGCCTCCTCCGGCGAGAATCCATAAAGCGCCTGGCAGGCTTTGGGCCAATACTCGATCTGACCATCCTCGGAATAGACAATGACCGGGGACTGCTCCAGCGCGCCAGCCAGATTCTCGCGACGGCGGCGCTCGCGCCATATCGAGCGCAGGGCGGCGGCCCCCACGAGCAGCAGCGTTACGGAACTCATCTCGATGTTCAGAAGCGGCGCCACCTCGGGCGAGAACACGCCGATCCTGGCTCCCTCCGTAGTGAGAAACGCTCCCAATACCGGGACAAGCGCCAACGGCAGCACAAACTGGACCATGGAAACGCTGCGATCATCTTCCGTAAACGTAGCCAGCCAACGCTGATCCCCGCGCAGCAGCAGCTGCCAGGAGACTGTCATGGCCACGATCAGGCCAATTTGGACCCCGGCCGCGGCGCCCGTGAACAGACGATCGAACTGGCCCGCCAGAACGACGTAGACAACCAGCCAGAAAGCGCCAACCCAGAGACCTATTCTTACGAACGTGAAAGCGGCCAGCGCCACGAACCTCCTCCGCGCTTGAGAGAAGGGCAATGCAAAACCCATCAGAAGGATCACGGTCGCCATCGCCAATCGAGCCCAGCCAACGCGGATCGGGATCGGACCGGCGATCCACGCGCCCGAACCGGACAACAAGGGGGCGATCGACGGGTCGGGATAGATGGTCATCAGCAACAGGGCCGCCAGCCCGACCAGCATAAGCGCCGCACTCATGGCGTGGAGGAGCATCGGTCGCTTCCATACCGCCGCGGCGAGGCCGACAGTGGCCAGGAATGTCGCCGCCGTTACCAGGGTCTGGATAGTGAGCAGCGTTCCACCGCCGGTCAGTATCAGGGCTATCGTCAAGCATAGGCCGAATGCGAAGAGCACCATGATGCCCGTAGAGACCGCCTGGATACGATTCGACCGACTTGCGGCGGCGAAGACCATGTTCAAGCGGTCCTTGCCGGCGTGAGCCCAAGCTCTTCGATCATCACCTGCCGAATCTGAAATTTCTGGACCTTTCCTGTCACCGTCATCGGAAACTCTTCCACAAAGCGGACATAGCGCGGGATTTTGTGGTGAGCGATCTGGCCGTCGCAGAAAGCCCGAATCTCGGCCTCTTCGGCGATCTCACCTGGATGCAGGCGAATCCAGGCGCAGAGTTCCTCGCCATAGCGAGGGTCCGGTAGACCGACGACCTGCACATCGGCGATCTTGGGGTGAGAATAGAGAAACTCCTCTATCTCGCGCGGAAACAGGTTCTCGCCGCCCCGGATCACCATGTCCTTGATGCGGCCGACGATGTTGCCGTAGCCCTCGGCGTCGATGACCCCCAGGTCTCCGGTATGCATCCATCCGTCTACGTCGAGGCACTCGGCCGTCCGGACCGGATCGTCCCAATATCCGAGCATCACCGAGTAGCCGCGGGTGCAGACCTCTCCAACTACGCCACGCGGTGTCACCGACCCCGCCTCGTCGATGATCTTTACCTCAAGATGCGGTTGCACGCGCCCGATGGTGGACACTCGTCGATCCAGCGTGTCCTCCAGACTGGTCTGGAAACTCACTGGACTGGTTTCGGTCATGCCGTAGGCGATTGTGACATCGGGCATGTGCAGACGGCCAATCACTGCCTTCATCACCTCCACTGGACAGGGCGAGCCGGCCATGCAGCCGGTCCGCAACGAGGATACGTCGAAGCGTTCGAACTCCGCGTGACCCAGGACGGCGATGAACATCGTCGGCACCCCATAGAGCCCATCGCAGCGCTCCGACTGGATGGTCTTCAAGGTGGCGTCGGCATCGAATACCGGAGCTGGATACACCATCGCCGCGCCATGGGTCAGGCAGGCTAGGTTGCCCATCACCATGCCAAAGCAGTGATAGAGCGGCACCGGCAGACACAGCCGGTCTCCAGCCCGCAGGTCCATGGCCCGGCCGACGAACAGGCCGTTGTTGAGAATGTTTCGGTGCGACAGGGTCGCGCCCTTGGGCGATCCGGTGGTGCCGCTGGTGAACTGGATATTGATCGCGTCGCGGTTGCTCAGGGACCGACCGACCTCAGTGACCCTCGACAGCATGGTGGGGTCAGTCGCCGGGCCGCGCTCGGCGACATCGGCGAAATCAAGCCAGCCCGCTCGCAGCGTCCCGCCGATCTTGATCAACACTTTCAGCGACGAAAAGGCGGCGGCTTCCAAACGCCCCGGCGTCGAGGCGGCGACCTCCGGCGCCAGATCCTCGATCATCGTCAGATAGTCGCTGGTCTTGAATCGCTCGGCCGAGATCAGAGCCTTCACCCCTACCTTGTTGATCGTGTACGCGATCTCGGAGCGGCGATAGGCTGGATTGATGGTCACCAGGACCAGACCGACCCGAGCTGCGGCGAACTGCGTCAGTGTCCATTCGGCGCAATTGGGCGACCAGATGCCAATCCGGTCGCCTGGCGTCAGGCCGAGGGCGAGCAGACCCGCCGCGAGGGCGTCGGCGCGATAAGCCAACTGGCGGAAAGTCCAGCTGATATCCTGCGGCGGTGAGATCAGGGCGACATGATCGCCCCATCGGGACACCGCCAGATCCAGCGCCTGGCCCAGAGTCTCTTCCATGAGCGGCGGGCTGTCGTCGCCGCGAACCTCACTCAAAGCCCCCGGCGTCGGTCGTTCGGTCATGGACCGTTCCCTGTTTTGTCCGCCCCCTGATCACCGTTCGCGACTATGGTTCGAAATAATTGTCAAGTGTGCACATTGCCACCGACACCGCGACAAATTCACCCCATGTTCGGCCTATCAAACAAAAGCACTCGGTTCGCCGAAGTGAAGGTGGAAACGTGAGACTCGGAACATGGTGTCGGGGTTGGCTCAGATATCCCTCGGCGGCGTGGCGATGGCTTCCCTCGCGATATGGCGACTCACCCATCTGCTTTGGGGCGAGGACGGCCCGTGGGATAGCTTCGCGCGTCTTCGAACCCTGGCGGGTGATAGTGGACTTGGTCGACTTCTCGACTGTTTTTACTGCCTTAGCCTGTGGGTCGCCCTCCCGTTCGCCACTCTTGTATCCGACACCTGGGTGGGCGGCGTGACCGCCTGGCTGGCCATGTCCGGCGCCGCCACGCTGCTCGAACGGGCCACCGCCGAGCGGACCGCGGCGCCGACGGCGGCGGTTTGGGGCGAGATCGAACCCGAGCCCGATGAAACCTTGTCGTCATCCCAAGCCGGAGAAGCTCCATGACCTGTTGCCAGGATCGGCGAATGGCCGCGCGCCAAGGCCACGCCGGGACCAGATCCGCGGCTCCGTCTCCAACGCCGCACCGGGCGTCCCGTCCCTCCCCGGCGCTGTTCGAATATGTGGGCCAGCGCGCACTCCAGGTCACGGGTCCGGCGACCGGCGCGATCTATCGGTTCACGCGAAGCGGGACCCGGGTCAGCGTTCACGGCGCCGACGCGGCGGCTCTGAGCTCGGTTCCGGGTCTTCGCCCGGCACGATAGCGGCGGCGATCACCGCCGAACAAATCCCCTCAACCCCAGTAGAGTAGAGTAAAAAAACATGAGTATTATTCGAGTTCCGATCGACGCTTCACATATCCCGGAGGGAGAACGGGGCCGCCAGCGGGTCCGCGTCGCCTTGCGCGCCGGCGACGAGATCACCTCCCATGTCGTCGCGGTCCACGCGGGCCGCGCGGAGGTCGAGTTCGACGTTGAGACCAAGGGCGCCGTCACCATAGCGGTTGGTCCGGAGTCCTCCGACGCGGCGGATCTGTTCCGCCGTAACACCCCCACCGTCACGGTGCGACCGACCCGGGGCGCGACGTCGCCCAGCTATCACGTCAGCCCCATCCTCATTCCCCGCCCGATCTGGGAGTGGTGGCTGATCTGGTGCCGTACGTTCACGATCACCGGCCAAATCGTCGGGGTCGACGGAAACCCGGTTCCCGGCGCTCAAGTCACGGCGTCGGACGTCGACTGGTTCTGGTGGTGGTCATCGACCACGGCGGTCGGATCGGCGATCACCGACGCCACCGGCCATTTCACCATTCAGTTCACCTGGTGCTGCGGTTGGCTGCCCTGGTACTGGTGGGACCTGCGCTTTTGGCGACTCGACCCGATTCTGGTCGAAAAGATCGAGCCCGTGCTGGAGCTCAATCCGAGCCTGCGCGTCTCGGCGCCGAATCCGAAGCTCGCGCTGCATTTCAGCGACTTCAACCCCCAGCCCGATCCTCCGGGCCGATCGGCCCGCGCCAGGCTGGCGGGATCGTCGAACGCGCTCAGCCCGGCCACCTTGCCGGCGCTACGCGAGAAGCTGCTATCGGCCCTGCCCAGCGTGCCGGAATTCGAGCGCTTGCGCCTGTGGCCATGGTATCCCTGGACCCCGTGGTTCAACTGCGATCCGGACATCATCTTCAAGGTCACCCAGACCTGCGGCGGCCTCAACAAGGTGATCGTGAACGAGTCCATCTGGGACGCGCGGCTGGATATCCCCACCCACCTGAACGTGACGCTCACCGCGTCTCCGGAAGCCTGCACCCTGCCGCCGGACCCCGGTCAGCCGGAAGGTGACTGCTTCCTGTTCACCCAGGCGTGCGGTGTCCCAGCCAGCGACATCGGCCTGACCTGCGACACCGCGACCAACCCGCCCAGCAACGATACGCTCGCCGGCCTCGTTGATCCAGGTGGTTCGGATCGTCCGTTCACGGGCCAGGTATCGATCTCGGGACAGTTCGGCTCCAGCGCCGTCGCCGACTACTACGGACTGACCTGCCGACCGGCGGCTTGCCCCAACGGAGCGGCCTTCCAGCCCGTCCCGACGGCCGCCCTGCGAACCTTCACGCGTATCTATTTCGACGCCACCCTGCCCTATCCGAACCAGTGGGTTTATGTCGACTTCCCGCCGACACCCAAGACCTCGGGCGGCGGAACGGTCACGGTCTACGAAGGACGCCAATTCTTCGAAGACAACTCGCCGCCGGCCAACTGGGGCAACGTCATGACCGGTCGAAGCTGGACCTACAATGTCGACACCGTGGCCCTGATCGAATCGGCCGGATTTTTCGTCGATGGCGCCTATGAGTTCCAGGTGGTTGGCTACACCGCCAATGCGGATGGGACGCTGACGGCGCCCGGCCCGCTCGACGGTTGCGGCGCGCCGGGAGAGGACGGCTTGAACGATAACAACGACTTCGCCCTCTATTTCGACAACCCGGTCGCGTCCCAGACCAAACCGCTGGCCTCGATCGACCAGATCAAGTTCAACGGCGTCAGTCTGCCGCCCTGCGGAATCCAGCGTTTCACACCTGGAGAAGCCTTCTCGTTCGAGGTGGATCTTACCGCCTCCGACGGTGAAGGGTTCCTGGATGAATATACTCTGAGCCTTCAGCATGGCGCCGGCGGACCCGTCATCATCATCCCCATCGCCCCCGGGAGCACGCTCGCGGGGTCCGGGGGAGCCCTTTTCGGCCCGACCTATGGCGCCGCCATAGCCCAGGGAGCCGTTCGGCCCCGTTGGTTCGGCGGGTCGATGGTGTTCAGTGTCGCCGACGCGAGATCCCTGTTCCCGGAATCCTGCGCCTACGAACTGATCCTCAACGTCTACAAGCGCAATTTCGTCGACTGCTCCGGCGGTGATGAATATTACGCCACGGCCTTTTATTCGTTCACGGTTTTGTTCGAATAGGAAACTGAACCGGTGAAGGGGCTCGGGCGCACGCCCGGGTCCCTTTCACCCCCAGACCGCGGGGCGGCGGTCCTTCCACGGCATTTCCTTCTCAAGTTGCGCCGCCAGGCGAAACAGCGTCGCTTCGTCGGCGTAACGGCCGGTGAACATCATCCCGATGGGCAGGCCCGACGCCGACATCGCCAGCGGCAGGGACAGCGATGGCTGGCCGGTCATGTTGAACGGGGCGGCGAAGGGAAAGACCTCGCCGTTGCGGCGTCCGATCTCCCGCGGGGCGACGGCCACGGGGTCGAGATAGCCGATCGGCGGCGGCGGCGTTCCCATCACCGGCGTCAGATAGACATCGAAGTCCTCGAACAGCGCCATCACGCCGCGCGCCAGCATCCGCAGTTCCTGCGCTTCCCACATGGTCTGTTCGCCAGTGGCTCGGCGCCCACCCTTAAGCGACGCCCAGGTCAGGGGCTCAAGTTCATCACCTTCGGGTTCACGGCCGATCTCGTCGATCAGGCGCTTCATGCCGGCCGCGAAATTCGCGCCCGAAAAGGCGTTCTGGACGCCGTAGAGCGCTCGCTGGTCCACGCCCAGACCGCGCGGAACCACCTCGTGGCCAAGCTTCTCGAGCACGGCGGCGACATTCTCCAGGGCGGCCTGGACTTCCGGGGCGATGGCGCGGCCGTTGGCGGTCTCGCTGGACCAGGCGATCCGCAGGCGGCCGGGCGAGCGCTCGATCTCCTGCATATAGGGCCGATCCTTGGCCGGCGGCGCATAGGGCGACGCTGGTTCCGGCACGCCGGTGACATCGAGCATGGCCGCGCAATCGCGCACCGTGCGGGTCATCACATGCTCCACCACATAGCCCTGAGCGAAGTCGTAGCCGTCGGGCAGATGGGGATTTCGGTCGCGCGTCACCTTCAAGCCGACCAAGCCGCAGCAGGACGCGGGGATGCGGATCGAACCGCGCCCGTCGCCGCCGTGGGCCATGGGCGCGATTCCCGCCGCCACCGCCGCCGCCGAGCCGCCCGAAGAACCGCCGGAGCTATGGCCAAGGTTCCAGGGATTGCGGCACGGTCCGAACAGGGCCGGCTCGGTGGTGCCGGTGATGCCGAATTCGGGGCAGCTGGTCTTGCCGAGCGCCACCACCCCGCTGGAGCGATAGCGCCGCATCAGACCGCTGTCCTCGCTATCAACCACGCCCTTGCAGAACCGGCTGCCCGAGGTGCGAGGCCAGCCGGCCACGGCGATCAGCAGGTCCTTGACCAGGAACGGCACGCCCTTGAACGGTCCATCGGGAAGCGGTCCAGCCGCCGCGGCGCGCGCCTCGTCATAGGCCTTGTGAACCACGGCGTTGATGGCGGGATTGTGCCGTTCGATCCGCTCGATCGCGGCCTCGACAACTTCGGGCGCGCTGACCTCGCCCTTGGCGACCAGGGCGGCAAGGCCCAGGCCATCGTGATCGCTATATTCGGGGAAGCTCATGGGTATTCCTCTACGCCGTCAGCGAACACCTTAGGGCCTGTTCAAAGAGGAACAAAGACACCGGGGTGGTTCAGTTGTGACCGCCTGAGGCGTCTCCGATCAGGGCTTCGGCCCAAGCCGTCGCCTCATCCTCCCGAAACCGGTCGGCGGCAATGGCCCGATAACCTGCGAGTAAAGCTTCCTCGGTCACCAGAGGCTTGACGAGGTCATTGAGGAACCTGCTCATCCGGGGATGCCGGATCCTGGAGCGCAGCCTCTCATAGACATCTTCATCAACAGTGATAGTAAGTTTGCGAACTATTAGACATGCGCATAGGTGTTGCTACGAGGCGGCAAATACAAGGGTTGATCCGGCTGCGACATGGGCTTCAACCGGCCGCCTCCACCCTATCCAGTCTTCCGCCTTCCAATCTGCAGACCGCGTCCAGCCCAGAGACCACGGCCGGGTCATGGCTGATCAACACGATCCCGGGGCGATCGGACCCTTCGCCGAGGGCGGCGACCAGGTCGCGAACGGCTCTGGCGTCCAGATGATTGGTTGGTTCATCCAAGACCAGCAGTCTCGGCCGGGTGACGACAGCGCGGAGGATGGCGATCATCTGGCGTTCGCCGCCCGACAGCATCAAGCCGCTTTCGCCAAGGCGCGCATCCAGGCCACCGGGCAGGCGCCCCAGCAGGCGCGTCGCGCCAATCCGCCGGGCGGCCGCCTCAACGTCCGCCCTTACCAAGCCGGACGTCCCGTAGGCAATGTTCTCGAAAACGCTGCCGTCGAAGAACACCGGATGTTGGGGGACCACACCGATCAAACGTCTCAGGGCCGAAACATCCAGATCGTCGAAGGCGATCCCGTCGGCGGTGAGCCGCCCGGCCACCGGCCGGTAGAGCCCCAGCAGCAGATTGAGGATCGTGGTCTTGCCCGCGCCATTGGGGCCGACGATACCGACACGCTGGCCAGACGAGATGTCGAACGAAACCGCTCGCAGTACAGGCGCGTCGCCATATGAGAAATCCACGCCTTCAAGGGCGATGCGCCCCGTCCAGTCGATCAGGCGCGCACCTGTGTAGAGGGGCGGCCCCACCGCGACCATGTAAACGTGGAGCCTTGTGAGGGCCGCCGAACCCTCGACCAGGGTTGGCAGTGAGGCGATCAGACGCTCCAACTGACCGCCGGCCAGGGCCGCCGCCGCGAAGAACGCCAGCAGCCCGCCCAGGGTCAGGGCGTGCCGGCTGACAAGAACACCTCCCGCCACCAGTATGACCACGCCCACCACGGCGACGACAGCCGACTGAATCTGTCCGACGCGGGCGTTGTCTACGGCCAGATGCCGCGCCGCGGCCCGCAGAGCCGTGAGCGTCGTGGTCTGGCGGCCGACTTCGGCATCCTCGGCGGCACGGGCGCGGGTCAGGGTGAAATTGGCGAGTACGAATCTGACGCCGCCGAGGAAAGCGTCATAGGCGACGTGATATGCGCGAAAATTGGCCCGCATCCGCCCGGCCGTGAACCGCCCCACCATCCAGACCAATGGCAGCGTGGCGACGCCCACCAAAACCAGAGCGGCGTTCAGATAGAGCAGCCCTCCGCCAAGAACCAGGCCGGTCAGGACCGCCGGCAAGGCAGACCCCAGTGCGCTGTCCACCATTGCGTCCAAGCGTTCCACATCGACGACCACGTGGGTCATGAATGGCTGCGTCTCGGCCCGAACATGCGAAAGCCAAGGTCGATGATAGAGATTCAGCAGCAGGTCTCGTCGGATATCCAGCATCGCCGCACTCTTCAGGCCCACCACCCACGAGCGGGTCAGCACCGCCGCCAAACCCGCGAAGATCCGAAGTGTCGCGAGACCCAATCCAATCGCGATCAGCAGTCGGATGTCGCCCTTTGGAACGGCCCGATCAAAGGTCAGCCGCACCAGCGGGATCATCGGCAAGGCGAGAAGCGATCCCCCCGCCGCCGCCATCAAGCTGACAGCGATCGAGGCGCCGCGCGCCTGGAAATAGCCCAGAAAGAAACGCCAGGCGGCGGCGTCGAGAAAACGGTCAAGGAACATTAGAGACAAAGCTATCCGCCTATGATCGCCAAGGCGAGGCGCGATAGGCTAAACCCTTCACTGCGGGTGAACACGGGCGAGACGGGTCATGGCGGATTGGCGGAACTGGTCGGGGAGCGTGGTCGCCCAGCCGGCTGCAGTGGCTACGCCACGCAACACCGATGAGCTGCGCGCGCTGGTCGCCGGGGCGGACCATGTTCGGATCACCGGCGCCGGTCATTCGTTCATGCCGCTCTGCGAGACCGACGGTCTGCTGCTACATCTTTCGGGAATGGAGGGCGAGATCGAGGTCTGCGAAGATGGTCTTTCCGCCTGGGTTCCAGCCGGGTGGCCGATACATCGGCTTACACCGGCGCTATGGGAGCGGGGCCTGTCGCTCGCCAACCAGGGGGATATCGACAAACAGGCCATGGCCGGGGCGCTTTCAACCGGCACTCACGGAACGGGTGTGAACTTGGGATCGATTTCAACCCAGGCCTTGGCCTTCCGGCTGGTTCTGGCCGACGGCTCCCTCGTCGACTGCGACGCCACGACAGAACCCAACCTGTTCCAGGCCGCGCGGCTTGGCCTTGGCATGATCGGCGTGATCGAGCGCGTGAAGCTGGCTCTCCCGCCCGCCTATCGGCTGAAGGAGACCTTGAGTAAGGCGCCGCTCGAAGAGATTCTTGGCCGCTGGGACGATCTTACCGCCCGCCACCGGCACGTTGAGTTCTTCATCTTCCCCTATGCCGACCACGCCTTGCTCAAGATTCTCGATCCGATCGAGGTGGGCGACGATCAACCCGCCACCAACGACATCGAGGCCGGCGTGCTTCAACTGGTCAGCGATATCGCCGCCGCCCTGCCCTTCACCGCGCCGGCCCTTCAGCGGTGGCTAACCGCCGCCATGGGACCCGCCATCCGCGCGGCGCCTGCGCACAGGATTTTTCCGTCCGAACGCGCCACCCTGTTCGAGGAGATGGAATACGAAGTCCCGGCATTCTTCGGCGCCGACGCGCTACGAGAGGCGATCGCCGAGGTGCGCCGGCGCAAACTGCCGATCATCTTCCCGCTGGAGTTCCGGACCGTGGCCGCCGACGACATCTGGCTTTCGCCGATGCACGCCGGCCCTTGCGTCTCGATCTCGTTGCACCAATACGCCAAAATGGAATGGCGCAAGGCGTTCGCCGCCATCGAGCCGATCTTCGCCGCGAAGGGCGGACGCCCTCACTGGGCCAAGCGCCACACCCTGACCAGCGACGACGTCCTACGGCTCTATCCGATGGCCCCGCGCTGGGGCGAAGCGCGAAAGCTGGCCGATCCAGACGCCAAGTTCATGAACGCCCATCTGTCTGATCTGTTCGCTTTTTCCCTTTAGGTGGCCGCAATGTACGCCCTGTCCCTCCATGAACACCTGATCGGCCGGCAGGGTTCTCGCTCGGCGTTGAATACACCGGCTTTAATCGTTGATGTCGACGCCCTGGATCGGAACATCGCGTCCATGGCGCGCTTCGCGACCCGATCGGGTCTGCGGCTGCGCCCACACGCCAAGACCCACAAGAGCGCGGAAATCGCCAGGCGCCAGATTGCCGCCGGCGCCGTCGGGGTGTGTTGCGCCAAACTTGGCGAGGCCGAGGCGCTGAACGCGGCGGGAATCGAGAATATTCTGATCACCTCGCCGGTGGTGGGTTCGGCGGCGGTGGAAAGACTGACGGCCCTGGCGAAGCTCTGCCCTGGGTTGACGGCCGCGGTCGATCATCCGGACGCCGTCGAGGCTATCGCCCTCGCGGGTGCGGCCCTTACCCTGCTGGTGGACATCGACCCCGGCATCCACCGCACCGGCGTGGCCGACGCCGGCGCCGCCGTGGCCCTGGCGCGGCGCATCGAGGCAGCGCCCACGCTGACCTATGGTGGCGTGCAGTTCTATTGCGGCGCCCAGCAGCACATCAAGGACTTCGAGGCTCGCCAAGCCGCCGTCGTTGAACGCACCGACTATCTCTCCAGCGTGATCGCGAGCCTGACGGAGGCGGGCCTGCCGCCAGCCCTGGTGACCGGTGGCGGAACCGGCAGCCATGTGATCGACGCGGCGCTGGGCGTGCTGACCGAACTGCAGGTAGGTTCCTACATCTTCATGGACCGGCAGTATGCCGATTGCGATCTGGCGGGCGAGGGCGGGACGAATTTCGAGACCGCTCTGATGGTCGATGCGCGGGTAATCAGCGCCAACCATCGGTTTCTGGTCACCGTAGACGCTGGCTTCAAGGCCTTCGCCACCGAGGCCGGCGCCCCGCCCATTGTCTCGGGAGCCGCGGCCGGCTCGGTCTACCACTTCATGGGCGACGAGCATGGATGTGTTGTTCCGCCACGGGGCGAGGCGCCGCCCCGGCTGGGCGAGGTGGTGACGTTCTCCGCTCCTCACTGCGATCCGACGGTCAACCTCTACGACGCCTATCACGCGGTTCGGGGCGACACCCTGGTGGGGATCTGGGCGATCGAGGGACGCGGCCGCTCAGCCTGAAGTCTTCCTATCGCCGGGGAACCATCGCTATGGTTAGAGCCCAAAGCCAAGAGCTACAGGGGAACACCATGACGGATCTCGCGAGCACGATCGACGCCGCCCTCGCGCAAGCGCATCTGCCGGCCTTGCTGATGTCGCTGGTGCACCTCACGGGCGACGCCGGCCTGCTCACCCCAGAGCGTCGGCCGGTCTATGATCCGCTCAAGGACGTCAAACTCGGCGGCTATTCGGCCGAAATCCAGGACGACCTGCGCGTCCGGGCCAAGACCGCGATCATGGCCCGCATGACCGGCGCGCCGCTGCCCGCGCCGCCATCTCCCCAGACGGTGCGCCGGATGATGGACTGGGTGGCGGGGGTGGATATTCCCGCCAACTACGCCGCCTTCCTGACCGATGAGCTGCAACTGACCGGCCGCGACACCAAGGCGCCCGACTGGTCGAGCCCAACTCTCAAGGCGGCGGCGGCGAAACTGAAGGTCCTGGTGGTGGGCGCGGGCATGTCGGGCCTGCTGACCGGGATCCGCCTGAAACAGGCCGGGATCGATTTCACCATCCTGGAGAAGAACGCCGACGCCGGCGGCACCTGGTTCGAGAACGTCTATCCAGGCTGCCGGGTGGATAATCCCAACCACATGTATTCCTATTCCTTCGAGCCCAATCACGACTTCCCGCAGTACTATTCGACACAACCGGTGCTGCTCGACTATTTCAGGCGCTTCGCTGACCGGCATGGCCTGCGCGCCAACATCCGCTTCGAGACCACCGTCGAGGAAGCTGTATTCGACGAGGCCAAGGGCGTCTGGCGGGTCGAGGTCAAGACAGCCGAGGGGGGACGCGAGTTTCTGGAAGGCGCAGCCCTGATCACCGCCGTCGGCCAGCTCAATCGGCCACGCTATCCCGATATCGAGGGGCTGGAGTCCTTCGATGGTCCCAGTTTCCACTCGGCCCGCTGGCGCCATGACGTCGATCTGACCGGCAAGCGGGTGGCGGTTATCGGCACCGGCGCCAGCGCCTTTCAGTTCGTGCCGGAGATTGCCCCCAAGGTGGCCCAACTCAACGTCTTTCAACGGACGCCGCCCTGGATGCTGCCCGGACCCAACTATCACCTCGATGTGCCGGAGGGCAAAAAGTGGCTGCTTGAGCACGTGCCTTTCTATGACAAGTGGTATCGGTTCTACCTGTTCTGGGGCCTCACTGACGGACTCTACGAGGCGGTCAAGGCCGACGCCGGCTGGAACGGTCCGCCCGAGGCGGTCGGGCTAGCCAACGCCGAACTTCGCGCCACGCTGGTCGAAGCCATCAAGGCTCAAGCGCCCGATCGCCCTGATATCCTGGAAAAGATCATTCCGACCTATCCGATCGGCGGCAAGCGCGCGCTGGTCGACAACGGGGTCTGGGTTTCGGCGCTCAGGCGGGACAATGTCGATCTGATCACCACGGGCATCGAGCGGATCACGCCGACCGGGATCGTCACCAAGGACGGAGCCACGCATCCGGCCGACGTGATCATCTATGGGACAGGCTTCCACGCCAGCCGGTTCCTGTGGCCGATGCGGATCGTCGGGCGGGGCGGGGTCGACCTGCAGACCGCCTGGAACGGCGACGCCCGGGCCTATCTTGGCATGACCACCCCCGGTTTCCCCAATCTGTTCATGCTCTACGGACCCAACACCAACATCGTGGTCAACGGCAGCATCATCTTCTTTTCCGAATGCTCGGTGCGCTATGTGATGGGCGCGTTGAAGCTGATGGCGGAGACTGGCGTCCAGACCCTGGAGGTCAAGAAACAGGTTCACGACGACTTCAACGCCAAGGTCGACGCCGCCAACGCGACGATGGCCTGGGGTTCGCCGCACGTGAACAGCTGGTACAAGAACGCCACCGGCCGAGTCTCCCAGAACTGGCCCTTCCCACTGGTAGATTATTGGAACGCCACCGTCGCGCCGAACCCCGAGGACTTCATCCTTGGGGCGAAGGTAACGGCGCCGGCCTGAGCCCGATCACGCGGGTTCTACGATGACCTACACGCCCGCCGAACGGTTCGAGATTGCGCGCGTCCTGACTCGGATGACGGGCGTGCTTTCCCGCAATTTTGGCGTCCTGGCGGTTCTCGCGCTGGTGTTGAGCGGCCTGCCGAATCTCATAATCGCGATGGTGGAACGCGGATTTCTCTCCAACCTGAACACCGGACTGATGGGCCTATTTGGCTTTGGATGGCTGTTCAGCCTGTTGATCGGCGCGCTGCTCCAGGCGGCCTTGATCCATGGGACGATCAGCGATCTGAACGGCCGGCGCGCCAGTATCGGCGACTGCCTCAACACCGCCGTCCGTCACGTGCTGCCATTGATAGGCATTGGTATCGCGATGACGGTGGCGACATTCCTCGGCTTATTTTTATTCATCGTTCCGGGGGTGATCCTCGCGCTGGCGCTATGCGTGTCGGCGCCGGTTCGGGTCGTGGAGGGGCTCGGCGTATTCAGTTCTTTGGGCCGCAGCGGCGATCTGACCCGCAATCATCGCGGGGCGATCTTGCTACTTTTTATACTCTTCGGAATCGGGACCTTCGTGATCCAGACCCTCCTCGGTCTCGTGTTTGGGAGCAACCTCATCGGTATTTCGAGAGCAACGGGCGACGAACTTGCCATGGGACGGTCTTTTATTGCCGCGTTTGATCTCAGGACGATGGTGATTAATCCCCTGTTTCAAAGTTTGGGCGCCCTGATCGGCGCGGCTGGGGTGGCGTCGATCTATTTCGAACTGCGCAGCATCAAGGAAGGGATCGGGATCGAAGCCCTGGCGGCGGCCTTCGACTAGGCCTTGTCGAACTTGTCCTTGCGGCGATGGCCGAACAGCAATCGTTGCTCCAGCCGCGCGCGAAGGGCCGTGTAGAACGCGGCCAGAAAGGCCGGATCGGTTTCGCCGGCGGATTGGACATACCCGATCTTGGTTCGGATCCGCTCGGCGACCAGGACCATCGACCTGGCGTCGCGGCGGCGCAGCACGTCCTCGAGGATTTCCAGTTCCCTGATGCCGTAGGCGCCGGTCTGGTCGGCGGTGAAGGCGAATCTCGGCGGGTCACGCGAGGCGTCCCGGGCCAGATCGGCCAGAAGCATCGCGCGCGGCGCCCTGACCACCCAGGTCCCGGCCACCAGATCGCCGACCCTCAGGCGATCGCGGTTGAACAGCGGAAACAGCAGGAAGCCGCCAGACCAGATTACTCCGAGCCAGACCATAATCGCGTCGATGGTGTCACCGGCAAACGCAGCCTCGGCCAGCAGACTCAGAGGCAGGAATATCTCCAGTTCGCGAAGGGCGTTGCGGGTGAAGATCGCCTCCGCCGTCAACCGTCTACCGTCGCGGGCCACCACTCGCAGCCCCAGGGCGCGTTTGCCGGGCGTGGCGGCGCGGGGGCCGAGCTCGAAGATCACGCAATAGCCATTGCGTAGCAGAAAGGCGCCCAGCAGCCAGATGACCGCCACGACCTCGCGTCCGTCGGCGCCGACAGCAAGACCCGAGACGATCGCCAGGACGGTCAGCGAGAACAGAGCCGCCAGCATGATCAGCAGATCCAGTACATAGGCCGAGGCGCGCTCTCCCGCCGAGGCCAGAATTAGCCGCAGGTCCAGCCCCTCGGGGGTGACTAGCCGGCGCTGAAATGGCGAGGTCGTTGGGGCGGCGGCGTGAGCCATCAGGCCGGCGCCTTGCGGGGCAGGTAGAAATAGCCGAGCCACAGGACCAAGGTAGCGCCGCCGATAGACCAGCGAACCGCGTCGACCTGAATCAACTGGCGGCCGATGCCCTCAAGGAGGCCGGCGAACACCAGCATGATGACCACGCCGACCATCACCGGCCCGGCGGCGCGGCCGGCCCCGGCCACGGCCTCCAGCCGCGAGCGAGACCCTGGGAACATCACCGTCCAGCCGATGCGAAAGCCAGCCGCACCGGCCAGGATGGTGGCGAAGAGCTCGGTCACCCCATGGATGCACAGCCACCCGCCGAGCGGCCAGCCCAGCCCCCTTGCGGCGTACAGCGCCAGCAGGGCCCCCAGGCTAAGCCCGTTCTGCGCCACCAACAGCGCCGTAGGCACGCAGAAGGCGAAGCCGAGCGCAAAGGCGAAGATCGCGATCTGGGCGTTGTGGGTGAACAGGAACACGGCGAAGAACGACAGCCCGGTCCGCCCGTGGGCGTCATAGAGCGCCGCCTTGAGAAACGCCGTCGAGGCCGTGGGGTCGCGGCCCTGAGTCATCCCGCCTGGCATGATCGATCCGTACCAGTCAGCGTCCTGGCTCACCAGGATGTAGCCGACCAGGGTGGCGACCAGCAGGATCAGGCCGCTGACCGCCGTCTCTCGCCAAATCGACCACACGGCCCGGGGCCAATCGAGCCGAAAGAATTGCGCCAGGCGTTCACGCAGCCGGGTCCGGGTTCCGTAGACGAAGAAATAGGCGCGGGCGGCCAGCGCCTCCAGATAGGTGATCAGGTTGCGGTCGAGAGCGGTAGCGCGCGCCACCGACAGGGATGAGATCGCGGCGGTATACAACAGGGGCAAGGCGATGAGCTCGTCCTCGGTCAGGGCGCTGGCGCGCTGGCGCTCGGCCCTGCCCAGCAGGCCTTCCAGGCGTCGCCAGTCGGCTTCGCGTTCCAGGCGAAAGCGGTGGCTGCGTGGTTCGGGGCCGCTCACACCACGTCCGATCGCTTCAGGTCGAGATAGGCCGATATCAAGGCGGGTCCGATCTGCGCGGCCGGAGCCTCGACGATCCGAACGCCCATCCGGACCAGCCGGGCGATCACCAGGTCGCGGCTGCGCATCAGGGCATGGGCGGTGACGGCCCGGGACACCGCTTCGGCGTTGGTGGGCTCCGCCCGGACGATCGCTTCCAGGGCTTCGTCGCGGAGGGTCACGAACAGGATCACATGGCGACGTCGCAGGCGGGTGAGGTTCTCCACCATCAGTTCAGCGCTGGTTGCGTCGCTGAAATCGGTGAACACCACGATCAGGGACCGGCGTTTCAGCGCGGCGCCCAACTGGGTGAGACCAAGGGTGTAGTTGGTCTCGTCGTCGCCATAATCGAAACCGGCCATATGACGCTGAAGCCGGCCAAAGCCGCCGGTTCCCGAGACCATCCCGGAGAACCCGCCCGGCCGGGCGTCGAACCCGTAGGCGCCGGCCAGGTCGCCGAGCTTCAGGCAGACATAGGCCAGCAGCAGCGAGGCGTTGATGGCCCGATCGATTCGGGGGACTCCGGCCAGCGGCTCGCCCATCGCCCGGCCGGTGTCGATGGCGAACACCACCGGATGGTTGCGCTCGACGCGGAACTCCTTGCCCAGCAGCTTGCCGTGTCGGGCCGATTGTTTCCAGTCGATGGTCCGGGGGTCGGTGGCGCCGTCGACCTTGCGCAGGGCATGGAATTCCGAGCCCTCGCCGGTGTCGGTCTGGGTCTTGATCCCGAACAGGGCGTCACGGGAGAACAGCCGGATCGCCTCGCTCTTCACCCCCTGGATGTCCGGAACAATGGCGACGGGACGGCCGGGCGTCCGGCGCAGCTGTTTCCAGACCAGGCCAAGATCGCCGCGCCAGCGCAGCCAAAGGGCGGAGATTTCTCCCTGCCCTCGTCGCACCGGAATCAGGGTCAGGGTGGCTTTGGCCTCGGCGTTCGTGAAATCGAGCCCGGTTGCGCCGGATTCGACGCGCAGACGCCGGTTGGTCTCGATCGCGACCTCGGCCCGGCGGGGTGACGCGCCTTCGAAGCGCGCGCGGACAGTCACCACGCCCGAGGCGCCGGCGCCCAGAACGCCAGGCGCGACCGCCTCCAGAGTGACCTTGGCGTGAGCGGGACCGACCAGGGCGTCGATCAGCATCAAGCCCAGCAGCAGCGCCAGCCAGGCCCCGGCCACGACCCAGTAACCCGGCGCCGCCAGGCCGATCAGCAGGGCGGCGGGCGCGCCGAGGGCGGCCAGAACCACGGCGCGTACCGTGGGATAGATCACCGGGGCGCCTCGACCCGTTCGATCAGAGCCGCAAGGATATCATCCACGCCTCGCCCTTCGATCTCGGCGACGGGAGAGAGGATCACCCGGTGACGCAGCGCCGGCGCGACCAGGGCCTTCACGTCGTCGGGAATCACATAGTCACGCCCTTCCAAAGCCGCCCGGGCGCGGGCGGCCAAGGCCAGCATGGCGCCGGCCCGGGGGCTGGCCCCGGTCTCCAGATCGACGCTTTGGCGGGTGGACCGGACCAGGGCCACCACATAACCGACGATTTCATCGGCCAGGCGGATCGTCGACACCGCCGAAACCGCCGCCTCGATCTGCTCGCCCGAAGCGACAGTCTCGACGCCCATGGCCACCGGATCGGGATTGCCGGCCCGGGTCCCGTGCCGGGCGACGATCGCCAGCTCTTCAGCCTCGGTTGGGTAGGGCAGGGTCTGCTTGAACAGAAAGCGGTCGAGTTGGGCCTCGGGCAATGGATAGGTGCCCTGCTGCTCGATGGGGTTCTGGGTCGCCACCACGGTGAAGCGGGGGCTGAGAGTCTCGGCGTGGCCGTCCAGGGTCACCCGGCGTTCCTGCATCGCCTCCAGCAACGCCGCCTGAGTCTTGGGCGGGGTGCGGTTGATCTCGTCGGCCAGCAGCAGTTCGCAGAAGATCGGGCCGCGGGTCAGGGTGAAGGCGCTGGTCTGGAAGTTGAATATGTTGGCGCCCAGGATATCGCCCGGCATCAGGTCGGGGGTGAACTGGATGCGGCCATAGTCCAGGCCCAGGGTCCGCGCGAAACACTGGGCCAGGAATGTCTTGGCTGTGCCTGGCGGGCCTTCGAGCAGGATATGGCCGCCGGCCAGCAGGGCCGTCAGCATCAGATCGACGGTGTGGGTCTGGCCCACCACCGCCTTGGCGATCTCGCCGCGCAGTCGCTGGGCGAGGTCCTTCACCTCCGTCACGGTCATCGGCGAGAGTTCTGGCAAGGACGGTCTTTCACGGTTTGAACAAGGGGCACCGAGCCCTCTAACTCAAAGCGGGTCAAGCCTGGGGGCGGTGCGAGTTCCGGTCATCATCAGACGCCAGCGGAACAGCTTGCGGGTGACGGCGACCAGGCCCTCGGGTGTTCGGGCCATGCGGGCCTGAATCCCGAGTTCCGACAGAGTTTCGATCTGGCGGCGGGCCGCGCCGAGACGGTCGAGAAACGCGACCATGGCCTCTCCGCCCAGGCCTCGCGGGGCGCCCACGGCGCGGGCGGTCAAATCCGCGGTCAGATCAGCGAAGCGACCGCCCATCCGGTGCTCGCGGCCCGCCAGGCGGATCAGCGCAGCGGTATTGTCGATCAGGGCGGTCTTTCCCAGAGGGATCGCCCGCCCGCCTGAACCGACGGGACCGAACCGGCAGAAGGCCTGGAAGCCGGCAAGGGCGGCGGCGGCGGCCAGACAGAGGGTGACCGCCAGGAACGGCGGGTCGAACAACAGCCGCAGCACGCCGCGTTCGCGGCCCAGACCGTTGAGCCGGACGTCGAAGATTACCGGACCATCCCCTGACCTAAGCGCTCCGACGATCGAGATGGCGGTGGCCAGGGTATCGAGGTTCTTGATCCCCTGAGTGTCAAGCAGATCCGGATCGGAGAGCACGAACAGCGGCCTGTCAGGAGCGCGCGCCAGAACGGTATGGCCTGCGGCGTCGATAATGACGGGAACCCACCCCGGCGCGCGGAAAGTCTGGAAGGAATCGATCGGGCCGACGGACAATTCCGCACCGGTATGGAAAGGCGCGATCAGGGCGCGCAGCCGGGGCCGCGCGACGCCCGCTTCCCCGCGAACTCCGGCCTGGAAGCCCAGAGAGCCCTTGGTGAACGCGGCGCCGTCGATCGGCGACGCTTTTGCGACCCAACCCCGGTGCTTGATGTCAGGTAGGGTCTGCCATTTGGGTAGCACCACCAGGATCGGCCCTTCGAAGCCCAGAGCGTCGATAGCCTTGCGATCGGCCGATGGCGGCGGCGTCACAATCAACAGACCCGACCGGCTGGACGCGTGAAGAACCCCGCGGTTGATCACTACCGGCTGGCCAGCCAGCCGCAGGGCCTCGGCCAAACCGGCGAATCCCACGGCGGACCTGGAAAGGGCGTGAGCCTGACCGTCTTGGCCGGATTTGAGGTCTGGGGCGTAGGCCAGCAAGACCAGCAGGGCGCTGAAGGCGAACACCCCAACCAGCACCATCAACGCCGCGGTCAGAGGCCTGAACACGACGCCGTTCATGCCCACGCCTGGGGCACGGCGAAGGCCTCATAGGCCTCGCGGCATTGAGCGAAGGCGGCGTGGCCGATGGGCTGGCCGGCGAAAGCGCTGTATTCGACGACGGCGGCGATGCGGCTGAAGGCGGCACGGGCGGTGGGCGGCACGGCGTCAAGGGAGGCGATATCCCGCGCCGTCAGGGCCGGCCGCACCAGCCGAGGACGCCGGTCCTCGATATCCTCGACGCCCCGATGCAGGATCAGCCGCACGGCGAGGTCGAACCGCCCCTGAGCCGCCAGCCGGTCGGCGTTTTCCAGCAGCGCGCGCGCCCGGCGTGGATGGGAACCCCAGTCCGGCGCGGGGCGCTCCGCCTTGGCCTTCCGCCGCGCCGCGAACCGGACACCGAGGAACTCCCGGAGGATCAGCCAGACCACCAGCAGCACCGCCGCCCCGAGGCCGGCCCAGAACACGATCTTCAACAGCGGCAGCGCCGCGTTCAGGCCATCGGCCAGAAAACGGCTCAGGCCGATCAGCCAGTCGGGAATATGCGGCGGCTTCAGCGGCGCCACTTGGCTGAAATCAAATTGCAGCGCCTGGTCGTGCAGCAGACGCGCATGGATATTCCGCAGAGCCGCGGAATCCTGCGCCTGGCTCACGGCTGCGGAACCGGCGTCTCGGGGGCCTTGGCGTGGGCTCGGTCGGCCTTGGCTTGCGCGTCGCGAATCTGCGCCTGCTTGGCGCGCTCGTCGAAGCGAGCCTGAGCGGCGGCGTCCCGAACCGGCGAAGAACCTCCGCTCGCCGCGACCGGAGGCGTCGGCGCCGGCGGCGTCCGGGCCTGCCTGGCCTGGTCCGCGGCCTGCCGGGCTTGAACCCGGGCATCTTGTGCCTGGGCGCGGGCGGCCTGGGCCTGGGCCCGCGCCGCGGCGGCGTCCGCCTGACGGGCTTGTTGCGCGGCTTCGGCGGCTTGGCGGGCGGCGTCCATCGACCCAGGCGAACCCGCCCCCGGCCGCGCCGCCGCGCCAGGCGCCATCGGGTGGCGGATCTGAGCCGGGGCGATCATCACCGGCGCGCGGGAGAGGCCACCAGATCCGGGCCGGGAGGCATAGGGTCTAGGTGCGTAGATTCCAGGTGCATGGGTTTCGGGCGTGGGCGGAGCGATCCGCGCGCCACGGATCACTGGCGGCCGGCCACCGCCGACAGCCGGGGCGACCACACCCGCGCGCACCGCCTGGAGCGCCGCCGGGGGGCGACTGGCCACGGGCGCCGGCGAATCCATCGTCCGGCCCGCACCGTCCTGGCGAGCCATAAGGCCCGCTCTGGCCCAGGGCGTAGGCTCGGGCCGGCTGGCCAGCGAGGCGGCCGGCGCGCGGGCAATCACATCGGCCGTCACCGGGATCGCCGCGCGTCGCACGGACTGGGCGCCGCGAAAGGCGTCTGCCCTCACCACGGTCGCGGCCTGGACGTTGCGATAGGACAGCGCCGGCGGGCGGTTCGTGTTGTCGTTGATGGTGACCGTATTGAACACCGTCGCGCGCACGCTGGCGGCGTTCACGCGGCGCAGATAGTCGCCGCTGACCGCATAACCAGGGCGATAGACCTCGTCGGGCGCGAGGGGCGCCCAGCCAATGGCGTCGGAGCCGCCGATGTTCCAGCCGACGCCGCCCAGAAACGCCACTAGGGCCGGGGCATAGACGGGCTCGGTGGTCAGGCGGCCAGGAATCCACGCCCAGCGGCCATCGATTTGAGCCCAGCGGCCGTAGTGGAACGGCGCGAAGCCCCAGGGCTGGTCATCGATCCAGGTATAGCCCCAAGGTTCGACGAACGCCCAGTGACCATCACGATAAGGCGCCCAGTCGGATGGCACCGATCGCGGATACCAGACCTGGCCGTATTGCGGATCGCTGGAAAAGTCGCCGGCGGCGTAGAGATCGCCAAAACCGGTGACGGCCGCGTCGCCTTCGCCCCGCGGGCGCCAGTCGGTTTGGCTTTCGCGATCGTAACCCCAGTCGTCGATAGCGGCGTCCTGAGCATCCTGGAACTGGGGATCATAACCCGCGTAGATCACCGCGCTCTGGCCGGATTCCACCGGCGTGAGACCCTGGGGCGTGGGCGCTTCGGCCCGTCCCTCGAACACGGTCACCTCCACGGGCGGATATGAGCCGTCGTCACGCGGCGCGGCCACGTCGATGCGATAGAGGCCCTGGCCGTCGAGCTGGACATCGCCGGCGGGAGTCGCGATGGCCACGCCGCCGCGCGGCGAAGACCACAACCGCACGTCGACCGAACCCTGGGGCAGGGCCAAGCGCATTTCACCATAGTCCAGGTCCAGCACGTCCAGTTCCGTCTGGCTGTCGAGCCGGGCGTCGACCGAGCCGATCTGGAGTTGGGCGCGTCCATCGTCGCCGGTCCAGAAGCTGGCCCCGGGGGCCACCGGATAGTTGCGGCTGGCCAAGGTCCAGGGTTCGGACGCCGAAGCCTGGAGGGAGACGCCGCCTTCGGTATAGGCGATACGTCCAACCCGCCCGGAGGGGTCGGCGTGCGCGGCGGCAACCAGGGCGCTGGCCGCGACCGTGGTCAGCAGAGTGAGGATGAGCGAGCGAGGGGTCATGGACGAAATCCGATCGTGGAGCCGAGGCGGCCATTTCCTTTGACGCCCACGTTGTGAACCGACGCTGAACGCTAAAGGACTGAATGCTTTTGCGGCAAACGGTTCAAGGGGGCCGAGGTTGCGCCATGGGCGCCGCATCGGATACGCCGACCCGGGGCGCGCGATCGGAGCGCCCGCACGGAGCCGCAATGTCGATCCCCGTCCTTGCCCCGACGATCCGCGAACTGATGGCGGCGACACGCCCCAGCTACGCCTTGCCTCAAGAATTCTATGTCAGGACCGACGTGTTCGAGGCCGACCTGCGGCTTCTGGAAGACCGTTGGACCTATGCCGGCCATATCAGCGAAGCCGCCGAAACCGGCGACTGGTTCACGGCCGAGCTTGGCGCGGAGTCGGCGATCGTGGTTCGAGGCGAGGATGGCGCCCTGCGCGCCCTGGCCAATGTCTGCCGGCATCGCGGGTCGCGGGTGTGTGTCGATAAGCATGGGTCGGGTGCCATGCTGACCTGTCCCTATCACGCCTGGACCTACCACCTGGACGGCCGGCTGCGCGCCGCGCGGGAGATGCCGCCCGGTTTCGATCCGGCGGGATTTGGCCTGAAAGCCCTGCCGATCAAGGTGATCGGCGGGCTGGTGTTCGTCAGCTTTGGTGACAATCCACCAGCGCTGGGGGCGGCCGAGCCGGCCCTGGCGGCCATGACCGGACCCTACGGCTGGGAGACCGCCCGGATCGCCGCCCGCAAGACCTATCGCGTCGCGGCCAACTGGAAGCTGGTCATGGAGAATTACCACGAGTGCTACCACTGCGCCCCGGCCCATCCGGAGTTCGCGGCGCTGCACGCCCTGGCCCGGCCTAACAGCCGTGCGCTCTCCAGCGAGCCGGACCCGGACACCGGCCTGGCCGATTTCGAGGCGTGGGGCGCCCTGGCGGACGGTTTCGAAGTGGCCCGGGTGATGCGCTCGGCCCTGTCCGACGGATGTGTGAGCGGCAGCGCCGACGGCAAGCCGCTGGCCCCCGCCATGGGGCCGGCGGGCGGGCGCTGGGACGGCCTCAGCGTCTTCGCCGAGCTGGGGTTCCTGAGCGCCTTCCTCGCCTATGCCGACCATGGGGTGATCTATCGATTCATTCCGCGCGGGGTGCTGGAGACCGAGATGGAGGTGATCTGGCTGACCGCCGGCGACGCCGAGGCGGGCCGCGACTATGACCTCAGCCGCCTGACCTGGCTCTGGGA
>JAYVYH010000086.1:0-3224 GCA_043784385.1 Caulobacteraceae bacterium
CGAACCCAACCACAAGGCGGTCGCGGCGGTGGGCCTGCCCGTGCCGGTGCGCGCCCAGGCTGCGGTGCTGAGGGTTCTCGACAAGGTTTCCGCCGAGACCATGGCCTTCGCCGCGCCGATCGGCGCCCGGGTCCGATACAAGAGCCTGGTGTTCGAGGTGAAGACCTGTGTCACCCGCGGCGGTGACGATCCCCAGCCGCGGCCCTCCGCCTATCTGCTGATCACCTCCGACGCGGGCTCGGCGTCGGGCGGTGTCATGGGTCCGAGGCAGGTATTCAAGGGTTGGATGTTCGCCAACGCTCCCGGCCTGAACCCGCTCAAACACCCGGTCTATGACGCCTGGCTGGTCTCCTGCAGCGCGGCGACCCCCGCCACATAGTCGGGCAGGGCATGGAAATCGGCTGATCCTGTCAGGGCCGCAGCCAGGCGTCGCCGATAATCCAGCTTGCTGATCTCCACCGCGCCGAAGCTCTGCAGATGGTCGGTCATGAACTGCGCGTCCAGCAGCGCGAAACCACCCGCCCGCAGCCGCGCCACCAGATGCACCAGCGCCACCTTGCTGGCGTCGCGTTCGAGCGAGAACATGCTTTCACCGAAGAACGCGCCGCCAAGAGCGATGCCATACAGGCCGCCGACCAGCCTGCCCTCGCGCCAGGTTTCCACGCTGTGGGCGCGACCGCGGGCGAACAGCTCCAGACAGAGGGTCTCGATGGTCCGGTTGATCCAGGTCTCCATCCGCCCAGGCCTCGGGGCCGCGCAAAGTTCGATTACCTCGTTGAACGCGGTGTCGACGCGGCATTCGAAGCGATCCGAGCGAACCGTGCGCGCCAGCCGCCGGTTGATCCTGAGAGCCTCCAGCGGAATGATTCCGCGCCGGGCCGGTTCGACCAGGAACACCTTCTCGTCATGGCGGGCGTCGGCCATGGGAAACACGCCCTGGCGATAGCATTCGATCAGATCGTCGGCGTTGAACCCCAACACAGTCCTGTCCCGATCATCCTTGCGCCTTGATCCACCGCTCCAGCCAGTGGATATCGTAGCGGCCTTCGATGATATCGGGATCGCGCAGCAGGTCCTGGAACAGCGGAATCGTGGTCTCGATGCCGCCCACAACCATTTCGGCCAAAGACCGCTTCATCCTGGCGATCGCCTCGGAGCGGTCGCGGCCGTGCACGATCAGCTTGCCGGCCAGGCTGTCATAGAACGGCGGGATCGAATAGCCGGCGTAGAGAGCTGAATCGAGCCTAACGCCCAGGCCGCCTGGCGCGTGGAAGTCGCTGACCAGGCCCGGCGAGGGCATGAAGGTCCGGGGGTTCTCGGCGTTGATCCGACATTCGATCGCATGGCCCTCGAACCTTACTTCCTCCTGGGTGAAGGAAAGCGGCAAGCCGGCGGCGATGCGAATCTGTTCGCGCACCAGATCGATGCCGGTGATCGCCTCTGTTATTGGATGCTCTACCTGCAGGCGGGTGTTCATCTCGATGAAGAAGAACTCGCCATTCTCGTACAGGAACTCGATGGTGCCGACACCCAGATAGCCGATGGCCTTGACCGCATCGACGACGATCTTGCCGATCCTTGCGCGCGCCTTGGCGTCGATGGCCGGGGAGGGGGCCTCCTCCATCATCTTCTGGTGGCGTCGTTGGAGAGAACAGTCGCGCTCGCCCAGGTGACAGACCGCGCCGAAACTGTCGGCCACCACCTGCAGCTCGATGTGGCGCGGACGGGCTAGATAGCGCTCCATATAGACCGCGTCGTCGCCAAAGGCGGCCTTGGCCTCGCCGCGGGCCGTACCGTAGGCCTCGGCCACCTCGTCGCGGGTCCGCGCGACCTTCATCCCGCGCCCACCACCGCCGGCGGCGGCCTTAATCAGCACCGGGTAGCCGATGGCGTCGGCGGCGGCGATCGCCTCGGCCTCGCTGTTCAGGGCCCCCTCGGAGCCGGGCACTACCGGGATGCCCACCGCCTGGACCGCGCGCTTGGCGGCGATCTTGTCCCCCATCACCCGGATATGTTCGGGTTTTGGGCCAATGAAGGTATAGCCGTGGGCAGCCAGGATTTCAGCGAACCGCGCGTTTTCGGACAGGAAACCATAGCCGGGATGGATGGCCTGGGCGCCGGTGATCTCGCAGGCCGAAACAATGGCGGGGATGTTCAGATAGCTCTTCGACGCCGGCGCCGGGCCGATGCAGACGCTCTCGTCCGCCAGGCGCACGTGCATGGCGCTGGCGTCGGCCTCCGAATGCACGGCCACCGTCAATATGCCCATCTCGTTACAGGCGCGGTGGATCCGCAGGGCGATCTCGCCGCGGTTGGCGATGAGAATCTTCTCGAACATGACCTTAGCCGATGACCACGAGCGGCTCGCCATATTCCACCGGCTGGCCGTCGGCGACCAGCACTTCCAGCACGGTTCCGGCGCCGGTGGCGGCGATCGGGTTCATGGTCTTCATGGCCTCGATCAGCAGCAGGGTCTGACCCTGGCTGACCTTGTCGCCGATCTTGATGAAAGGCGGGGCGCCAGGCTGGGACTGAAGATACACCGTGCCCACCATCGGGGACTTGACCGCGTCGCCAGCCGGCTTGACCGCGGCCGGAGAGGCGGCCGGAGCCACTACCGGAGCGTGGGCGACCGCCGCTGGCGCCGCCAGGACCATCGGCGCTGGAACAGCCGCCACCATCAAAGTCTTCGCTACCCGAATCTTCAGGTCGCCCCGCTCGAACTCGATCTCGCTCAGCGCGGTCTGGTTCAGCACATTGGCCAGTTCGCGCACCAGACGGGCGTCGATCGATTCTTCCATCGGGGACTCTGCGCTGGGCGTATCGGGTTCGCTCATCGTCGGAATTGCCTTGTTATTGAGGGCCTGAACCTTGGGTTCCGGTCAGGATTTGGTGCAAAGGCCGTGGACCGCCTCGATCGCCAACTCATAGCCCGCCGGACCGAAGCCGCACACCACGCCGGTGGCGGCGAGGGAAACATAGCTGTGGTGGCGGAATGATTCGCGCGCGGCTGGGTTCGATAGGTGACATTCGACAATCGGAATCGACAGACTTTTGAGCGCGTCCAGCAAGGCGACCGACGTATGTCCGTAGCCGGCGGGGTTGAGCACCAGGCCGCACGCCTCGATTCGCGCCGACTGCACCCAGTCGATCAGCTCACCTTCGTGATTCGTCTGGCGAAAAACCAAATCCAGTCCCAACGACGCCGCCCTCGCCTCGCAGCG
>JAYVYH010000087.1:0-9665 GCA_043784385.1 Caulobacteraceae bacterium
TATTTTGACACAAGAAGTCCGCCCTTGGTGTGAAAAAGAGACAAGTCCCCGCCCGTTGCGGTTCCGGCGCTGGACGCTGTCGGGGGTGTGGGACGTGATGCTGGCGGCCCTCAACGAGAGCGGCGAAGGCCTGGACAGCGTCCAGATGATCGACTCGACGATCATACGCGCCCATCAGCATGCCGCCGGCGCCCAAAAAAAGCGGGCGCTCAGGACGAAGGTCTTGGCCGCTCGCGCGGTGGCTTCTCGACCAAGATCCATCTGAGGAGCAACGGCCTGGGGCTGCCGGTCGCAGTGGTCCTCACCGGCGGCGAGGTCTCTGACGTGAAGGGCTACGGACCGGTCATGGCCGAGCCAGGACCAGAGCCAAAGGTCATGCTGGCCGACAAAGGCTATGACGCTGACGCCATCCTGGCCGATCTGGAAGCCAAGGGCGTTGCCGCCGTCATCCCGCCCAAGCGCAATCGAAAGGTCCAGCCCGTCATCGACGGCCACCTCTACGCCTTGCGAAATCTGGTCGAACGGTGCTTCTCAAAGCTCAAGCACAGTCGCAGACTGGCCACCCGTTACGACAAAACCGCCGACAGCTACCTCGGCTTCATCCTCGTCGCATCCATCCGACTATGGGTGAGGCACTTCGTCAACAGAACCTAGGCAGATAGTTGGTAGTTTTCTGGCAGGTTTTAGCTGTTAGCCGGTGGCGGAAAAACCCCATAACTAGTTGGTTCGTAATGAGTTTGATGAAGAGAATGGAACCTTTTGACAGGTGGATCGGTCTACCTAAGGGGTAAACCCCAACGTGAGGACCTTCGAAGGTCACCTACTATCGCACTATGCAATATCTTGCCCTGATGTCAATAGCCTAAACCCATCAGACGCCATCGCCCTGGGCGTGAAGGCGCGCGCCCTGCGGGATCGCCTGCTCTCGCCCAATTTGGCGGGAACGCTCCAAGGATCGATGGGTCGGTGGCCCCACGCCAGCGGTGATGGATGGGGATGTCACCCATGCCGCACGGCAAACACTTCATCTCCGGCCTGCCCCATTCAGGCTCGACGCTGTTTTCGATGACCCCGCGACGGAACCCGCGATTTGACCCGATGATGACCTGCCCGTCGGGCGGCTTCTACATGGTCATACAATCTACACCCGGGTCGAGGGGCTGGCGGGCAGCGACGGCATGGTGGGCTACCCGCTCGATTGCCTGCGCGAGGCCTTCTGCGGTAGCCATCGCGACCGGATGATCATCGTCATCTAAGAGGCTTTGACCAGGCACCCAGATGGCACGCTAAAGATCATCTACGATTTCATCGGCGAGGAACCGTTCGACCATGATTTCGACAATGTGGAGTATTCCGCCGCCGATTTCGATGAGAGCCTGGGATCGCCTAGTCTCTACACCGGACGCCGCAAAGTGGAGTTCATCGACTGTCGCAGCGCGCTGTCTTCGGAACTGTTCGCGCGCTATCAGAACGATTGTTTCTGGACGGACGACGGGTTGAATGTGCGCCGCGTGCCGATCATTCGATTCGGGGGGTGATGGCCTCGTTAGGCGATTCTGAAACCCGCTGTCGTCGCGTGTTAGAAATAGATATGGCAAACTCCGATGAAGGTCTGCACGAATTCAGAGCGGCCTTGGACGCCCTGTATGGTCCGGGCCTTGAGCGTGCGGCTCTGTTCGGCTCCCGGGCCAGAGGCGACGCCCGCGCGGGATCTGACTACGATTTCGCGGTGTTTCTTCGCGACTATCGGGATCGCTGGGTGGAGTCCGACCGCGTCGTCGACGCTGCCAACGCCGTCCTGATCAGTTCAGGCGCTTTCACCCATGCCATGCCGTATCGCGCCGCCCAGGATGATGAGCGCAGCCCAGTAATGCATGAAATCCTTCGTGATGGTCGAAATTTGTGAACCCGAAAAGTAAATGATATCTAAAGAACCACAATAATTGTGTCGCCGACGCAAAGGTTGGTTAGGGCGCGTCACCTGACAACCTCAAGGCCGTTGCTGACTATAAGACGAGACTCGAGTCTGAAACCCCACGCGCGAAAACCACCGTCGCCGTGGAGGATGCCGGCTTATTCATTCAGGCCGTGGTCAAAACTCTCTGATCCTGGAAATGAACCGCCGCACAGCGGTTCCTGCATTTGGACGAACCGGCGAGACGCCCGCGTGCCGGGGTGAGCTGTCGACCCCGTGCGCTAATAGCGTGCGCCAGGACCATCAGCCATTGGGTCGACTACCGCTCGTGCATCGCCTCGCTGGTTTTCCTCGCCAGGGGTGAGAGCAGGTAGTCGATGATGGTGCGGCGGCCGGTGCGGACTTCGGCTGTTACGGCCATGCCTGGCACCAGGGCCTCGCGGCGGCCCTCGACCATCATGCTGCCCTTGGCCAGGCTGATGCGCGCAACGTAAGTTGGCGAGCCGGCCGACGCGGGGGCGGGGCCAGTCGAAGGATCCTCGGCCTGGCGGGTCGCCTGGGCGACGGCGTCGCGGCTGACATCGATAACCTTGCCGTGCACCAGGCCATAGCGCGTGAAGTTGAAGGTCTCGATCTTCACCGACACATCCTGACCCGGGTGGACGAAACCCACGTCGCGATTGGCCAGTTGGGCCTCGACGGTTAGTTGCTGGCTGTCGGGCACCACGATCAGCAGGCGCTGGGCCGGAGAGACGACGCCGCCCACCGTGTGGATGGCGAGTTCCTCCACCACCCCGTCGATGGGTGCGCGGATCTCGGTGGCCGTTGACTTTTGCTGGGCCTTGATCAGGTCCTGGGATAGCTGGTTTTCCTTTTCGCGAACCTTCTGCAGTTCATCCAGAACGCCGGCCGCGAATTCCGATACCGCTTGGGCTCTTTGACGCTGCAACGCCGACACCGAGGCCCTGGCCTGGGTCAGACGCTGGGCCTGCACCACAAGATCGCGCTTGGCGTCGCTGAGTTGCTGCTCGGCGTCCAGAGAGGCGAAGCTGGTGCCGTATCCCTGTTCGCGCAGCCGGGCGTGGAGGCGTTGCTTTTCGGCCAGCATCGGCAGGCTTGCGTTGGTCTTGTCGATCACGGCGCCGACCTCGCCGACCTCGGCGCGCTTTTCACCGATCTGCTGATCCAGGTTGGCCACTTTCGCGGCCTGGGCGTCGAGCTGGGCGTTAAGCGCCGCCCTGGCCTGGGCCAGGTCGTCGGGTGTGGCTCCATCGACAGCTCCAATAGCTCCTGGCGATCCGCGCCCCTCGGCGATCGGTTTGAGGGCGTTCAGCCGCGCCAGGTCAAGGCGGGTCTGGATCACGTCGTGGGCCAGGCGGTCTCGATCGGCGCCGGGCGAGGTGGGGTCCAGGGCGATCAGCAGCTGGCCGGTCTTGACGTGGTCGCCGTCCTGAACGGCGATAACTTTGACCACGCCGGGATCCAGGGACTGGATCACCTTGGTCTTGCCGCTGGGCAACAGCCGGCCGGGCGCGGTGGCGATCACATCGACCTTGCCCAGAAACGACCAGACCACGGCGATCATGAAGAACGAGCCGATCACGATCGCCAACCCGCGGCCGGCTGGCGATGGTGGCGTTTCCAGCACCTCAAGCGCCGCCGGAAGGAATTCCCGCTCGTCCTTGCGGTCCATTTGCTCGACGCCGCGGCGCAGGAGGCCGGTCACCGCATCCGACAGGCCGCTCACGCCGGGAGCTCCGCCTGACCAGAGACGCCAGACTGCAGGCGCCAGAGTTCGGCATAACGGCCGCCGGCCCGCAGCAGGCTGTCGTGGTTGCCCGATTCGATCAGCCGGCCGCCCTCGATGGTGACGATGGTGTCGGCGCCGCGCAGCGTCGACAGGCGGTGGGCGATCAGGATCACTGTGCGGTCCAGGGTGATGCGGCGCATATTGGCCTGGATCGCCGCCTCGCTCTCATAGTCGAGGGCCGAGGTCGCTTCGTCAAAGATCAGGATGCGCGGGTTGCCGACCAGCGCCCGGGCGATGGCGATGCGCTGGCGTTGCCCGCCCGAGAGAGACGCGCCTCGCTCGCCGATCACGGTCTCATAGCCTTCCGGCAGCGCCAGGATGAAGCCATGCGCCCCGGCCAGTTCCGCCGCCGCGATCACACGGTCCATGCTCATGCCCGGATCGCCGAGCGCGATGTTCTCCCGAACGGTGCGGTTGAAGAGCACGTTCTCCTGCAGCACCACGCCGATCTGCCGACGCAGCCAGGCGGGGTCGACCATGGAGAGATCGACGCCGTCGACCAGCACCCGCCCGCTCTCGGGTACGTAGAGGCGCTGGATCAGCTTGGCCAGGGTGCTCTTGCCCGAACCCGATGAGCCGACGATGCCCAGCACTTGGCCGGCTGGCACGTGCAGCGACACTTCTTTCAGGACCTGCTGGCCATCAATTCGATAGCGGAAGCCGACATTTTCCAGCCGAACGTCGCCCTTGATCGGCGGTAGACTGGCCTGTGCGCTCTGGCCGGGTTCGGGCGTGGTGTTGAGGATATCGCCCAGCCGGTCGATGGAGATGCGCACCTGTTGGAAGTCCTGCCACAGCTGCGCCAGCCGCAGCACCGGCGCCGATAGTTGCGACGAGATCATGTTGAAGGCCACGAGTTCGCCGACGGTCAACTTGTTGTTGACCACCAGGCCGGCGCCCAGAAACAGGATCAGCACCATGGTGATCTTGTTGATCAGGGTTGTGGTTTGGGTGGCAATATTGCCGACCCCGACCACGGCGAAGGCCGAGCTGACATACCCGGCCAGCTGTTCCTCCCAGCGGCGCTGCATAACCGGCTCCAGCGCCATCGACTTCACAGTCTCGACCCCGGACACCGCCTCGACCAGGAACGCCTGGTTGTCGGCGCCGCGCTTGAAACGCTCGTTCAGACGTTCCCTGAAGATCGGCGTTAGGCCCAGGCTTAGCAGGACGTAGAGGGGCAGAGCGCCGGCCACCACCAGAGTGAGCAGGGGGCTGTAGATGAACAGCACGACCAGGAAAATGATGGCGAAGAACAGGTCGAGCGCCAGAGTGATGGCCGAGGAGGTCAGGAACTGACGGATAGTGTCGAGCTCGCGCACCCGAGCGACGGTGTCGCCGACCCGTCGGGCCTGGAAATAGGCCATCGGCAGGGCAAACAGGTGCCGGAACAGCCGCGCGCCCAGCTCCACGTCGATGCGATTGGAGGTGTGGGCGAACAGGTAGGTCCGCAGACCGCCCAGCACGACCTCGAATACCGACAGCACGCCCAGGCCCAGGGCTAGCACCTCCAGGGTCGACAGACCCCGATGGACGAAAACCTTGTCGATGATCACCTGGAAGAACAGCGGCGCCAGCAGGCCGAACACCTGGAGGAAGAACGAGCCGATCAGCACGTCGATCAGCGGGGCGCGGTATTTCTTGACCGCGTCGACGAACCAGCCGACCCCGAACCGGGTGTAGGGATCGCTGAGCGTTGCCCGCCGAGTCAGCAGGATCACCCGGCCGGTCCAGATACTGGCTAGAGCCTCGGGGGTCAGCATCTCCGGTGAAGGCTTGCGCGGGTCCTGGATCAACACCTTGCCCTCAGCGGCCTTGCCAAGCACGATCCAGCCGCCGTCCTTCAGCGCCGCCAGGGCGGGCAGGGGAGTCGCCTCAAGCCGGTCGACTGTGGTGGAAATGCCCCGCGACTTGATAGGAAAGCGCTTGGTCGCGCGCAGGATCTCGTCTTCGTTCAGCGCCGCCCGGCCGCTGTAGTGCAGGATTTCCGACGCATTGGCCGGCAGGCCCAGCAGTTGCAGGATGAAGGCGAACGCCAGCGCGCCGGGATCGGTCGTCGTAGTGGTTGCGCCGCCGCCGTCCATCAACTGTTCCTGCTCATCCCGTCTGGCGACAAAACAATTTAGATTCTTCGCATAGCCGGGATTGGCGGAGGCGTGAAGCCTTGCCTAGCCTTCGTCGAAACCGGCGCCTAAAGTCGGTTCAACTCCATGAGCACGCCAATCCGGACCGCCGATATTCTCGCCGAGATCGAGCGAGCCACGCGCGGCGACGATCGAAACCTGGATATCAATCAGGCGATCGACGCCTTCGGGCGTGGTGTTCGCCACTCCCTGGTCCTCGGCCTAGTGGCGGAGAGACTGGAGATCCAAGGGCGCCAAGCCGAGCCGATATCGGCGCTGGCGGTGGTGAGGGTCTCGATGGCGGCGTTGCCCGGACCCGAACGATGGCGGCACGCGCGCTGGGTTTGTCGCTGGAGTTGATCAGCGCCCAGATCGCCTTGGCCCGGGCGGACCTGGCTGACGGCCATCCCGACAGGCCGGCGACGCGGATGACCGACTTGCTGACGCGGCAAGATCTAACCGACGGCCAGCGGATCGACGCTCGACCTTCGGGCCAACACTCTCGACGCCCTGGATCGGCCCGCTGAAGCCTTTGCGCGACTACGCGGCCCGCAACACCGTCATGCGCCGGGTTACGGCGCCGTCGTTGGCGATAGTGTCCGAAAGCCAGGGCGATCGCGTTCGCCGCATTGCCGGGTGGTTCGAGGCGGGCACTTTGGAGTCATGGCGGACGGCGGCGGGACCCGACGAGGTGGATGGGCGACAAACGTCGAACATGCCCTCCTGGTCGGCTTTCCCCGGTCAGGGACTACGCTGCTTGAAAAGATGCTAGCCAGGCACCCTTTGATCGCCACCATGGAGGAGACGGACTTTCTGGTCGCGGCAGGCAATGCCCTGCTTTCCGACGGCAAAGCCCTGAACCGGCTGGCCGGGCTCACTGCGGCCCAGGCCGAACCGGTTCGCGAGGCCTATTGGCGCGGCGTGGGCGAGACCCTGGGGGCCGATCGCGGGCAGGATCTTCGTCGACAAGATACCTCTGCACACGCCCGCGCTGCCGCTGGTCGCCAAGTTGTTTCCCGAGGCCGGGATCCTTTATCGCCGTGCGCAACCCCGCGACCTAGGGCGCGTCCTCATATCCACGCCTCCGCAGACCAACATGTCCGCAACCCGACGTGTGGACACGTCCACAAGCCAACTCTCGCCGGGAACGGTTAACGGTTCAATAACCCGGAGCGCCGACGTTCCCCACGTCCTCGTGTGGACACCCTAAGTGGATCGATTCCCGAAGCGGCGCGAGGGGAGGGAGCGCCCCCACTTGACAAAACTCGTAAAACTCTCATTTTACATATTGAAGGAGAACTTCAATGGCAGAGGGCGCCTCGGTGCGCGCGACGACGTTCACGCGCAATTTTGCACATTATCAGGACGAGGCGATCCGCACGAAGGTCATCGTCGTAACCAGCCATGACCGCGTCGTCGGCGGCTACCTCTCGGCCAGCGAGCTTGAGCACTACGAAAAGCTCAAGGCGCGTGAGCGGCAAGTCCTCCTGGTCGGCGCGCTGAGCGATGACATCATCACCGACATCGAAGCGGCCGAATACGGCGTCGAAGCTCTGTGACATTTCGGGCCGCGAAGCCGGGATTGGTTATCCGCTACAGCTTCCTCTGGAGCCACGAGAAGGATGCCGGCGCCGAGGAGGGCTCGAAGGATCGATCCTGCGCGATTGTCGTTGCGGCTCCTCGCCGCGAGAACAGCGACATCGCGGTGATCGTGGCGCCGGTCACCCATGCGCCACCGGATGATCCGTCTGACTCCATCGAGATCTCGCCCGCGATCTGCCGGGCGCTCGGTCTCGATGGCCAGCGTCACTGGCTGCGACTGGACGAGCTCAATCGGTTCGCATGGCCGGGATACGATCTGCGGACTATTCCCGGCAAGCCAGGAGAGTATGCCTACGGCATGCTCCCCAAACCGTTGTTCGAGCAGCTCCGCTCAGCGATCCCGGACCGTCAAAAGGCAAAAGCGCCGCGCATTCAGGGCCGAGACTAACGGAGAGCCGAGACACCTCAACCGGGCAGGGCAGGGCAGGGCAGGGCAAATAGATCATGGCCCGTCCACACTCGGACACGTCCTCATGTGGACACTCGGTCAAAGTCCGCTTGCAGGCGCCACCTCAGTGTGAGGTGGCGCCGGGAAAATTCGAGAGGTCTTCGTTGTAAATTTCCTGCAGCACGACGATGTCGTCAGGGCGTTGCGCGAAGGCCACCAATTTGGGCTTAGGCTTTGGACTAGGCTTGGTGGGGCAGGAGCAGTTCCACGTGGTGACGCGGATATCGCTGTCGAGAGTGCTCAAAATGCGTTTCCGTTTGCGGCGTGAACTGGATCGAGGAGATCGCCTCCCAATTCCATCGAGCCCACCACAAATTCGGCCAGGCGAAGACGGAGCAATGGAAAGAAGGCAGGGGCAGCTTTCCCCCCTGAACGGCCTCTGGGATGGTCCGCTATCGGGAGCCGAGCCTGAATGTCTGCTTCCGGGCGCCAGGCTAAAGACCGGTTCCGACCCAGAGCAACCGTAACGGGCGTCTGCAATCAGAATGCGAATGCCCCTCTTTGGCCGATCACCCCGCGCTATGCGCACAGTGGTCACCGGCGTAAGATAGCCGAGCTGAAACATAGCGCAGCGAAGCTTGGTTGAGCGCGAGCTTCGCGTGGCGATCGCGGGGAGGGGCGGATGGCTGCAGACATCGAGACTTTCAAGCTGCGCTTACGGCGCTGGCTTCTCATCATCGGCATATTGCAGGTGCTGTTCGGATGCCTTGTGGGGTTCGTTCCGCCGACCGCTGTGCCTTGGTTCCGCGGCATCGTCATGGCGCACATCGAGTTCACCTCCAATGGCGTCCTTATGACCGTAATGGGACTTTTGACTTCCGAACTTCGTCTCCCGCGCTCGCTCCTTCATCTCTGGTTCTGGACGCTTCTGATCGGAACATGGGCGAACGGGAGTTCCGGCGTCGTCGCCGCGTTTACGGGTCGCTCCACGACGCTCCTGCCGACGGCCAACCAGGGATTCCCTCCTCCGCACGGCGTCGACAACTCGTTCGCGACGGCACTGTTGCTTGTCACGGGTTTTGCGATTGTCGTCGCTCTTCTACTCACGCTCGTCGGGCTGATCCGCTCGCGCGATACGCGCGCCGCTAGACCGGGATAAACGGGCCGGTTCCCCCCGCTCCCGACGCCCGGTAGGTCCGCTTTCGGGCACAGTGCTAAAGACCGCTTTCGACCCATGGCGGACGTCAGCGGTCGGCGCTCAATTGGCGCGACCCGACAGGATTTCCGCCCCCCTTAGGGCGGCGGCTGATTGTATTTGCCTAGCGACGGGTCCGGCGCTGCCTGCATGTTGCATTTCCAGTCGCCGAAGGTAGTGCGGAAGCAGCTGCCGGTCGCATTGTGCTGAGGCGTGATCTGGCAATTCTTACCGGTGTTGTCGGTATCGTAGACTGTGCTGCCTGGGCCGCCCTTGGGCACAGTAATTACCGCGCACTGATAGCTATCATAGCTGCCGCGGATCGGCAGCACCGGCGCGGCGGGGTCGATAGTCACGTCCATGTGGTCGGCGAAGTGGTTGTTACGGCGCGTGGCGCCCGCCTGCACCGTGATGTGCTCCAGCAGCGTGATCAGGTAGGGCGTCTTGTTCGTAACCTTCCGCCGAAGGCCGCCTTGCCCGCCAGCAGGGTAGCGACGACTCTGCGCTCCTAAGTCCACCTTACGAGCACACGTAGCAGCACAGCATGGTGATCGCGACGGTACTGTTTGGCCCCGAACGCCGGCGGCGCTGGTCGGAGGATGAGCGCCGACGTCTGTTGGCGACGGCGTTCG